>JALFIB010000071.1 GCA_022776305.1 Lachnospiraceae bacterium | reverse complement strand
ACGCTGTTGAATATTATCGGCGGTCTTGACCGCTATGACAGTGGTGATCTGATCATCAATGGGATTTCAACAAAAAAATATAGGGACAGGGACTGGGATTCTTACCGCAATCATACCATAGGGTTTGTGTTTCAGAGCTACAACTTGATTCCGCACCAGACCGTGCTCTCCAATGTGGAACTGGCACTGACCATTTCCGGCATTTCCAAAGCAGAGCGGAGAAAACGGGCGAAAAAGGCATTGGAACAGGTAGGGCTTGGCAACCAGCTCCACAAGAAACCGAACCAGATGTCCGGCGGGCAGATGCAGCGTGTGGCCATCGCAAGGGCATTAGTAAATGATCCGGATATCCTGCTGGCGGATGAGCCTACCGGGGCGCTGGACAGCGATACCAGTGTGCAGGTTATGGAGCTTCTGAAGGAGGTTGCGAAAGAACGTTTAGTTGTCATGGTAACACATAATCCTGAATTGGCAGAGGCTTATGCCACGCGTATTGTCAAGGTCAGGGACGGAAAGATCCAAGATGATTCGGATCCCTTTGAGGTGGACGAAGAATCCATGGAAGCTCCCTCCCATAAAAATATGGGGAAAGCGTCTATGTCGTTTCTCACTGCTTTATCCCTCAGTTTCAACAATCTGAAGACAAAGAAAGCCAGAACCCTTCTTACATCTTTTGCAGGTTCCATAGGCATCATCGGCATCGCGCTGATCCTTGCTATTTCCAATGGAGTGAACGATTACATTCAGTCGATGGAAGAAGATACATTGTCAGAGTATCCGCTGCAGATCAGCAGCACGGGGGTCGATCTGGCGTCTATGATGGTCGGCGCAGGGAACAGCATAGCGGAACATGATGAAGGAGAGATTGGTGTTACAGAGATGGTAACAAACATGTTTTCCAAAATGGATGCCAATGATCTGGAATCTCTGAAACTGTATTTTGACAATGGGGAAAGCGGGATTGAAGAGTATGTAAATTCTATTGAATACACGTATCAGGTTTCACCGCAGATCTACAGGCTGGATGGAAGGAAGATCCGACAAGTCCATCCGGATCAATCATTTTCTGCTTTGGGTCTGGGCTCTTCTGTCAATTCCAATAGCCTCATGGCTATGACCATGAGTACAGATGTGTTTTTTGAAATGCCTGAGAATCCAGACTTGTATCAGGAACAGTATGATGTAAAGGAAGGAAGATGGCCGGAAAAATATAATGAATGTGTTCTGGTGCTTACTTCGAATGGCAATATCAGCGATCTTATGATGTATACGCTGGGACTTCGGGATTCTGCCGAATTGGATGAGATGGTCAAGCAGTTTATGGCAGAAGAAGACGTAGTGACACCGGCGGATATCCGCTCGTACTCTTATGAAGAAGTTTTGGGCACTTCCTTTAAACTGGTGGATAGTACGGACTATTACGAGTATGATACGGAGTATCAAGTCTGGAAAGATAAATCCGATGATAATGCGTATATGCGGAAATTGGTAAAATCAGGTGAAGATATTAAGATCGTCGGAGTGGTACAGCCGGTTGAGGGGGCAACAGCCACGATGCTGAGTTCTGGGATCGGATATACTCCGGGCTTGACAAAGCATGTCATTGAGCAGGCTGCCAAAAGCAAAATTGTGAGGGAACAGCTGGACCATCCGTCTGTGAATGTTTTTACAGGGGATGAGTTTGGTGCAGACGACACAGAAAATAAATTTGATATGGCATCCCTATTTCAGATCGACACAGATGCACTGCAGGAAGCCTTTGGCATGGATGAAAGTATGTTCCAATTTGACATGTCCGGTCTTAACATGGCCAATATGAGTCTGGATATTCCGGATTTCTCCAAGAATTTCCGATTTGACGGTGCTATGCCGGATTTATCGCAATCTCTCGATACAGATCTCTTAGGACTTGATCTGGCGGGAGCGATGGATTCGGACAAAATGGCTGCTGAACTGCCGAAAGATTTTTCTTTAGATATGGGGGAATTGATGAAAAGCCTTAAATTTTCTGTTTCTCCGGAGGATATGCAGAAGATTGCCGCAAATATTCTGGAGGGGTATCAGGAAAGTACGAAAGACAGGCCGGAAGCCGATTATTCCAATCTCCGGAATGATTTTACAAAATATCTCTTCTCTCAGGAGACACAAAAGAGGCTGGCAGAGGATATTACAGAACTGATGAAGAATGGCATTGAAATTTCCATTACAAACGAACAGCTATTGGGGGTGGCTGGAAGTCTGGTGGCCGGTTATCAGGAGTATCTGGAAGAAAAGGGCATAAAAGAACCAAGTGCTGAAAGTGTCCTTGCGTATCTGGCAACGCCGGAGGTACAGCAAAAGATCGTGCAGGAGGCACAAAACATTGTCAAGGACAATATTCGTTTTCAAGTGTCCACAGAGCAGTTGATGGAAGTGGTCAAAAAGGACGTGTTGATTGGCTATCAGGAATATGCTGCTGCAAACGGAATGCCCGATCCTTCAAAAATAGGGGATTATTTTTTGGAATACCTGCAGTCGGAGGACGGACAGAAACGTATGTCTGAGAGCTTCGCGGCATTGATCGACACAGAACAGCTGCAAAAGCAGTTTTCCCAAGCGATGCAAAGCTATATGAGCAGTGTAATGGCTGCTTATACAAAGTCCTTGACGGATGCAATGCAAAGCCAGATTACCACTATGATACAGAAAATGTCTGATGAGATCAGCTCCAAGATGGAAGAAACCATGAGCCAACTGATGGAAACAATTTCTTCCAATATGCAGGGAGCCGTCCAGCAGATGATAGGGCAGATTGCCGCAAATGTGAGCAGCGCATTGCAGGAAGCCATGAGCCGGATGGGGCAGGAGATGGATTTTGACGGAGAAGCTTTTATGGAGGCTGTGGAGATGAACATGGATGAGGATGAACTTTCAGAATTGCTCATGTCCCTGATTTCCTATGAGGATGCATCCTTTGACAAGAATCTGAAGAAGCTGGGGTATGCTGATCTGGATAAACCGGGCGGAATCGATATTTACCCGAAAGATTTTGAAAGCAAGTCACAGATACTGGATATTTTAGACGGATACAACCTTCAGATGGAACAAAGCGGAGAAGAAGAAAAAGTGATCACCTATACGGATTTCGTAGGGACGCTCATGACATCTGTGACAAATATTGTAGATATCATCAGCTATGTATTGGTTGCATTTGTGGCCATTTCCCTTGTGGTGTCTTCTATTATGATTGGCGTTATTACGTATATCAGTGTGTTGGAGCGTAAAAAAGAAATCGGGATCCTGCGTGCAATCGGTGCTTCAAAAAGGAATGTGTCGCAGGTGTTTAATGCGGAGACATTTATCATTGGTTTATGCGCAGGACTGATCGGAATCGGCCTGACATTGCTCTTATTGATTCCGGGGAATGCACTGATCCATTCACTGGCTGGTACCGCAGATGTGAATGCCTTCCTTCCGGCTCTGTATGCTGTCATTCTGATCGGGCTGAGCGTGTTCCTCACATTGCTTGGGGGCTTGATCCCATCCAGAAAAGCGGCGAAAAGCGATCCGGTAGCAGCCCTGAGGTCAGAATAAACATAAATAAGATTTTGTTGAAATATCGCGATATCCGCTTATAATGATGTTATGGTCAAAAGATGCCATATGGATTGTTTCGTTAATGACTTTTGACCCTGGCATCATGAAATTGGAGTGGAATTATGAAGATTATTATTTCTCCGGCAAAAAAAATGAATACCGATGTGGATACTCTTGCGCCTGCCGGGACGCCGGTATTCCTGAAAGATACGGAGCACATCATGGAATGGATGCGGCAGCTTTCTTATGAGGAAGCAAAGAAGCTGTGGGGGTGCAATGACAAGATCGCCCGGCAGAATTTTGAACGTTTCCGGGACATGGACCTACACAGGCACCTCACCCCTGCCATCTTGTCATATGAGGGAATCCAGTACCAGTATATGGCACCGATGGTTTTTGAGGAGGATATGTTTACATACGTGCAGGCACACCTCCGCATCCTGTCAGGATTTTACGGAGTGTTAAAGCCTATGGATGGGGTGACGCCCTACCGCCTGGAAATGCAGGCGAAAGCCAAGATTGGCGGGACAAAGGATCTGTATGAATTTTGGGGCCGAAGGCTTTATGAAGAGATCGTCTTATCTGATGGAAAAGAAGCTGCATCAGGCCGACACACCATCATAAACCTTGCATCGAAGGAATATGCAAAATGCGTGGAGACGTATCTGGAGCCGAATGACCTTTTCCTGACCTGTGTATTTGGGGAAATGGAAAAGGGAAAGGTAGTCCAGAAGGGCACGTATGCCAAGATGGCCAGAGGGGAAATGGTGCGTTTTATGGCAGAGCATCAAGTTTCCGAGCCTGAAAAACTAAAGGAATTTGATCATCTTGGGTACGTTTTCTGTGAGGCACATTCCACGGAGGATACTTATGTTTTTGTGAAGCAGACTGGAACAGCGGGCTGATACAGAAGAAAGCAAGCGAGTGGGAAAAGCCCAGACAAAGGAAAGCCTGAGTGAAGTAGATGGGTATCAGGTGAAAGACAGAATAGGAGGTACATAAAAGATGCATCCGGATGAAAATGAAAGCAAAGGCCTCACTTTGCTGAAAAAAGGACAAAAGGGGATCATGCATGCGATCTTCAGCCGTATGGGGTTGGTTTTGATCCTTCTGATCGTACAGTTTCTGTTTCTGTTCAGTACTTTTCGATGGTTTGAAAACTTCCTGCCCCATGTGTTGGGAGGAACGGTTCTGTTTACCGTATTTATGGTATTACGGTTGCTGAACAGCAAAATGAATCCCACCGCCAAAATATCGTGGCTGGTGGTGATCATGCTCATGCCTGTGTTTGGAGCGTTGCTTTACTGGTATACACAAAGCGATGTGGGACACAGGGCTTTGAAAGAACGTCTGGGACAGCTGATCCGTGAGACGAAGGAAAAGCTTCCCCAGTCAGAGGAAACGCTGCAATCGCTGAAAGAGAAAAACCCGGGTGCTGCATCTCTGGCACATTATATCGGGAGAAGCGGATGCCATCCGGTGTGCCAAAACACATCGGTGACGTATTTCCCTTTGGGGGAAGACAAATTTGCTGAAATGCTGACCCAGCTGGAAAAGGCAGAGCACTTCATCTTTTTGGAGTATTTTATTGTGGACGAAGGGCTCATGTGGGGAAAGGTACTGGAGATCCTCGCACGAAAAGCATCAGAAGGCGTGGAAGTGCGCATGATGTATGACGGTACCTGCGAATTCTCCACCCTTCCCGGCGATTACCCGAAGCGTCTTGCAGCCCTTGGGATCCAGTGTAAGGAATTTGCGCCGATCACCCCCTTTGTGTCCACCCATTACAATTACCGGGATCACCGCAAGATCCTTGTGATTGACGGACATACTGCTTTCAACGGCGGTGTCAACCTTGCAGATGAATACATTAACCGTGTGGAAAAATACGGGCATTGGAAGGACACTGCGGTAATGATAAAAGGAGAGGCGGTAAAAAGCTTCACGCTGATGTTTTTACAGATGTGGAATGTGGACGTAAAAGAGCCGGAATTTGATAAATATCTTGCGTATCCCACTCTTGCCCCGGAGCATGCTTCCGGATTTGTCCTTCCCTACGGCGACTGCCCTCTGGATGATGACAAGGTGGGTGAGCGTGTGTACATGGATCTATTAAACAGGGCAGAAAAGTACGTACATATCATGTCACCTTACCTGATCTTGGACGGGGAGATGGAGACCGCTATCAAATTTGCGGCGGAACGCGGAGTGGATGTTTCACTGATCTTACCGGGTATACCGGATAAGAAGTTTCCCTACGCACTTGCCAAGACTCATTACGCATCCCTTTTGGAATCCGGTGTGAAAATCTATGAATATACGCCGGGCTTTGTCCACGCAAAAGTGTTTGTCAGCGACGACCGGGAGGCCGTAGTGGGGACGATCAATCTGGATTACAGAAGCCTGTACCATCATTTTGAGTGTGCAACGTATATGTATGAGACCGCGTGCATCGGACAGATTGAGGAGGATTTCCAAGCAACACGCCAGAAATGCCGTGAAGTAAGCTTTGAGACAGTACGGAAAGAAAAATTGTTGGTGAAAATAGAGGGGCGGCTGCTCAAAGTGATCGCGCCGCTGATGTAAACCCATTCAGGTTCCGGGTTCATAAAAATACAATAACAAACAAATTTTCACATAACGGGCAGTGTAAAAACGCTGCCCGTTCTTTTATACTTAAAGTGGAAAAACAGAGTATAGGGGGATCAAGATATGAGATACGGATATTTTGATAATGAGAACAGGGAATACATCATTGACCGGGTGGACGTTCCGGTATCATGGACGAATTATATTGGAGTTGAGGATATGTGTGCTGTGGTAAATCATACGGCGGGTGGATATTTATTTTATAAAACACCGCAGTATCACAGGATCACAAGGTTCCGTCCAAACGGCGTACCCATGGACCGGCCTGGACATTACGTTTACTTAAGGGATGATGAGGACGGTGATTATTGGAGTATTTCCTGGCAGCCGGTAGGAAAACCGTTGGAGCAGGCCAAATATGCATGCCGCCACGGCATGTCTTATTCCGTATATGAGTGTGATTATAAAGGGATTTCATCATCCCAGAAATTGATGATCCCCATCAGGGATACGGTGGAACTATGGGATGTGAGGATCAAGAACAAAGGAAATACTTTGCGGAAGATCAGCGTATTTTCCTACTGCGAGTTTTCTTTCCACCACATAGATATGGACAATCAGAATTTCCAGATGAGTTTGTATGCTGCAGGCTCTTCTTATGCGGACGGTATCGTCGAACATGATCTGTTTTATGAGGAATTCGGATACCAGTATTTTACCGCCAGCTTCCAACCGGATGGTTATGACTGTGTGCGTGACCGGTTTATCGGGGCATATAGGACGGAGACGAACCCGGCGGCGGTGGAACGCGGAGCGTGCAGCGGTTCCTTTGAAAAGGGAGGAAACCATTGCGGCGCATTGCACAAGCAGCTGCTGATCCGGCCGGGAGAGGAAGTGCGGATCATTTTCATGCTGGGGGAAGGAAGGCGGGAAACAGGAGCTTTGATCCGTGAAAAATACAGTGATCCTGATAACGTAGACCGGGCGGCGCAGGAACTCTCGGATTATTGGACCGAAAAGTTTTCAAAGCTGCAGGTGCGGACACCGGATGAAAACATGAATACAATGCTGAATGTCTGGAACCTGTACCAGTCTGAGATCAATATTATGTTTTCGCGTTTTGCTTCTTTCATTGAAGTGGGAGGAAGGACAGGGCTTGGATATCGGGATACGGCGCAGGATGCCATGACCATTCCACACTCAAATCCAGAAAAGTGCCGCCAGAGGATCGAACAGCTTCTCCATGGGCTGGTGTCGAAAGGGTATGGACTTCATCTCTTTGATCCGGCCTGGTTTGAAAAACAGGAGGAGGCGCGGCCTTTTGCTTCCCCTACGGTAATTCCCGTACCGGATGAAAAGAGCAGGATCCATGGACTGAAGGATACGTGTTCCGATGATGCTTTGTGGCTGATTCCTTCCATCGCAGAATATATCAGGGAAACGGGAGACGAAGAATTCCTTGACGAGGTGATCGGGTATGCGGACGGCGGAGAAGGCAGTGTCTATGAGCACATGAAGAAGATCCTAGATTTTTCCGCGGAACAGGTGGGCGAACACGGAGTCTGTCTGGGGCTTCGCGCCGACTGGAATGACTGTTTGAATCTGGGCGGCGGGGAAAGTGCCCTCGTATCGTTTTTGCACGTGTGGGCGTTGGAACACTTCCTTGAGATGGCGAAAAGAAAAGGAAACCGGGAAGATATTGATAAGTATAGCGACATGTACCGTCGCGTAAAACGTGTCTGTGAAACGCAGCTTTGGGACGAAGAATGGTTTATCCGGGGTATCACAAAAAGCGGGAAAAAGATTGGTACAGCGGAAGATAAAGAGGGAAAAGTCCATCTGGAATCAAATGCGTGGGCTGTTTTGTCGGGAGCCGCCACCTATGAGCAGGGGCTCAAAGCCATGGACAGTGTGGAAAAATACTTATATACCCCATATGGCATCATGCTCAACGCACCTTCTTATACCGTACCGGATGAAGAGGTGGGATTTGTGACGCGGGTATATCCCGGAGTAAAAGAAAACGGCGCCATTTTCAGCCATCCAAATCCATGGGCGTGGGCAGCGGAGTGCCGCCTTGGCAGAGGAGACCGGGCTATGAAATATTATCTATCATTGTGCCCAAGCAGGCAAGCCGGAAGCTTTATCGTAAAGAATGCCCTTGCCTTTATGCGGGAAAACTATACCCGAAAGATCACATTAAAAGAGGTGGCGGACAATACGTATGTGAGCCAGTGGCATCTGAGCAAGCTGCTGAATAAACACACAGGTCAGAGCTTTTCGGAACTTCTGAACTCGGTCCGGGTGGAGGCAGCCAAAGAACTGCTGAAAAATCCGGCACTGAGGATCGGAGATGTGGCGGAAGAAGTGGGATTTCTGGATATGGCCCATTTTTCTCGTGTCTTTAAAAAAATTGCAGGAGTTTCAGCAAATGAGTACCGAAATAGCATACAATAAATGTGTAAATTGATGTTAAAATTATAAAAATATACATGTAAATCAATGCGATTTTTAACATAAAAACATTGATATTTTACATGATAATCTGATATACTAAAAACAGTACCTTTAGGGAGGACTGTTTTATGTATAGAAAGATTATAGATTATTTGGAAAGATGGAAAGAAAATAAATATCGGAAACCTCTTATACTTCAGGGGGCAAGACAGGTAGGCAAGACCTATTCCATTTTGGAATTTGGGCGTACCCATTATGAAAACGTGGCATATTTCAATTTTGAGACCAATCCCAGACTTGCGGATACTTTTGAGGAAAGCATCAGTCCGGACTATCTGGTACCGGTCTTATCTCATATTGCAGGCCAGACGATCGTTCGTGAAAAAACATTGATCATCTTTGATGAAGTACAGCTCTGTGAAAGAGCGCTGACTTCCCTGAAATATTTTTGTGAGGATGCCCCGGATTACCATATTATCGTGGCAGGTAGTTTGTTGGGTGTTGCAGTCAATAGGACAAAGTTTTCTTTCCCGGTGGGCAAAGTAGACATGAAAACGCTGTATCCTATGGATATGGAGGAATTTATGATGGCCATGGGGGAAAAAGATCTTGCAGAGCAGATAAAAAAGAGTTTTCAGTCGGATACTCCGCTGCCTTTGGCTCTACACGACAAGGCTATGGCTCTTTACCGCCAATACCTTGTTGTAGGCGGCATGCCGGAATGTGTTATGCAATTTGCCCAGACAAAGGATTATATCCTTATCCGTCATACACAGGATACCATTCTTGCAAGCTATTTAAACGATATGAGCAAGTACAACAACCTCAATGAGATCAAGAAAACGAGGCTTACTTATGATAACATTACGGTTCAGCTGTCGAAGGAAAATACACGTTTTCAATACAAGCTTGTAAAAAAAGGTGGGCGGGCATCTGAGTTTGAAAACGCTATTGAATGGCTCACCTTGTCGGGAATCGTATCACAGGTTTATAAAGTGGAGCAGATTAAGAAACCTTTGGAAAATTATCGGGATATTGATGCGTTTAAAATTTATGTTTCGGATTCAGGGCTTCTCTGTGCAAAAAAAGACCTGCCTGCGAATGATGTCCTCTATATGGTTGAGGAGATCAGCGACTTTAAGGGCGGTATGACGGAGAACTATGTGAATACGCAGCTTAGGACAAATGGATATCAAACATATTATTGGGAATCGAAACGCGGGGCGGAGGTTGATTTTATTATCCAGCGCGATGGGCAGTTAATTCCCATTGAGGTAAAATCTGCCGATAATACCAGAGCAAAGAGCTTAAAGGTCTATATGGAAACATACAAGCCAGCCTATGCAATCAAGCTCTCATCGAAAAATTTCGGTTTTGAAGAAGGAAAAAAGACGGTTCCTCTTTATGCTGCGTTTTGTATTTGAAAACATGGAAGAAATGAAGTATAATCGTCTTAAATGGAGGTTTTGCTATGAGAGTATCCACAAAAGGAAGGTATGCGCTGCGTTTGATGCTGGATCTGGCGACGAATTACTCCGGGGCGCCTATTCGGTTGAAAGATGTAGCACGCAGACAGATGATTTCAGAAAAGTATCTGGAACAGATTATTTCTGTACTGAACAAAGCAGGGTATGT
>JALFIB010000015.1 GCA_022776305.1 Lachnospiraceae bacterium | reverse complement strand
GAAAACTGGCTTGTGAATTCTCTTATCTTTATCAGTGTATTATGGGGATGGGAGCATTAGATATAGTTTCAAATGAAGATGAAAAAATCTACGGATTGAAAAAAATCATGGCCCATTATTCAGCTGAAGAACGATGGATGTTTAATGAAAAAATCGTGGATATGATAAACGTATTGAAACTATCTATCAAAACAATGTCTTGTAAAGAGCATTAAACCTTGTTCGACAGAGTCAAGCATCACCTTATGATCTACGCATAGCAAAATTAAAATGACATCACATAATTAAATGTTTGACAGCAGTATGTTTTTGTTTTATGATATATCTATACGACAAACACATGTTTTTCAAATAGATATAGGCAGAAATCTTACGAAACTTTTATAACTTATTCTTTTAGTTTACGTAACGATATTATGTAAATTATATTCTTATACTACATGCAGGAGAACTTTTATGGACAAGAATATCACCTATCACGATCAAGTCAACATGGACAATACACTGCGTCTTCGTGAAGTTTTAAAAACACTTCCTCCTTTTGCAAAGGATTATTTCCGGGCTATTGAACCTACTACAAGTACGAGGACAAGAATTTCCTATGCATATGATATCCGTATTTTCTTTCAGTTTTTAATGTCCGAAAATCCAGCCTTAAAAGATAAAGATGTAACGGATTTAACGGTGGATATTTTAGATCAAGTGCAGGCTTTGGATATTGAGGAATATCAGGAATATCTAAAAGTTTACAATGACCATGATGACAAGATCCATACGAATGGGGAACGAGGCTTGAAAAGGAAAATGTCAGCTCTCAGGAGTTTTTATGCCTATTACTTTAAGCATGAAATGATCAAGACAAATCCTACCTTATTAGTAGACATGCCGAAACTCCACGACAAAACAATTGTTCGATTGGACACAGATGAAACGGCTGAATTGTTGGATTATATTGAACATTGTGGCGATACCTTGACCGGCCAGAAAAAATTGTATTATGAAAAAACAAAGCTTCGTGATCTGGCTATCGTCACTTTACTTTTAGGTACAGGGATCCGTGTTTCGGAATGTGTCGGGCTTGATGTGGATGATATTGATTTTAAAAATGGCGGGATCCGCGTTGTGCGAAAAGGCGGTTCTGAAATGATGGTATATTTCGGTGAGGAAGTAGAAACGGCTCTTCTCAATTATCTTGAAGACCGGAAATCTATCACCCCCATTGCAGGCCATGAAAATGCACTCTTCTACTCTACCCAGCGCAAGCGCATTGGTGTTCAGGCAGTAGAAAACATGGTAAAAAAATATGCCCGTGCCATTACAACGACAAAAAAGATTACGCCGCATAAGCTTCGCAGTACTTACGGCACTACGCTGTACAAAGAGACCGGGGACATCTATCTTGTGGCAGACGTGCTTGGCCACAAAGATGTGAATACCACAAGGAAGCATTATGCAGCCATGGATGACGAACGCCGCAGGAAGGCAGCTTCTGCTGTACGGCTGCGGGAGAAAATGTAATACCATTATCTCGTAAAAAAGCTTATAAAAATACATACTCTCGTCACACAATTACTTGATTTCTATGGTATAATAAGTGAAATTTTAATCGTTTTTAAACTGTGAAGCAGTTATTCAGTTATGAGCGAGTAGCGAAGCGGATTGCGAATATCCGCTTGACTAAGGAGTGTGATCCTATCAAAAATATTTTATCTATTATAAAAAAAGCGTTTATATATGGCGGCGTTGAAAAAAAAGAGTTTGAAGACGTGGAGTGTTCCTTGAGTATAAAAAACCGCAACACGCTTATTTACGCAAGCTGCGCCTTTGCTCTTCTGTTTTTAGGAATGTTCCTCAGCACTTATCTTGGAACAGATTCAGAGGCCCTTAGTTCTCTTCGCCTTCGCAGCAGATACATGTACCTTCTGGTTATGTTTGGCTGTATTTGTGTAACGTTTATTGCCAAAAAGATCCCGCCCAAGCGAAATATTTTGATTTTAATTACCTGTTATTTGTTTTTGACGGGACTGTTTTTCTTTGCCATCTGGTGTGGTACCTGCAACCAGCCATATTATCCCAGCGTCACCTTCTGTGTGTTTCTGGTTGCACTGCCGTTTTTGATCATAGATCGTCCATATCGGGTCAGTTTATATTTATTATGCGTCTGTTTTGTCTATATTTTTTGTTCCAATCGATACAAAGAAGCAGAACTGTTCCGTCTTGATGCCTTAAATTGTATCTGTTTTTTATATTTGAGTACAGCGGTCGGGCTTCTTACACAGAATTTAAGGATCAGCGAAGCAGTTCAAAAAAGGCTTATAGAAAAACAACGCGATATGGACCCCCTAAGTGGATTATTGAATAAATCAGCGTTTGAACGGTATATCTGCCAGGCAGTTGAGAAAAAAGGCCACGGTGTTTTTCTTATCATGGATATTGATGATTTCAAACTTGTCAATGATACTTATGGCCATGTTTATGGGGATGCGGCGATCCGTATGGTAGCGGACTGTATTAAAAAAGTCTTCGCTTCCCCGGCGGTTACAGGCCGGTTTGGCGGAGACGAATTTGTGGTCTATCTTGATGAAGATACGGATAAAAACAGTATTGCTGAACGCATCAGTACACTGCAGTCCTTGATACGTACTACTGCTGAGCTTCCTTCCCGTGAAGCTTCTATCACAGTCAGCATCGGTGTCAGGCGGATAAACAGCCACGATACAAATTACATAAAAATACTAGACCATGCAGATAAGGCGCTATACCGTTCTAAGCGCTTGGGGAAAAACAGGTTCTCGTTCAGCAATGAAGAAGACTGAGTTAGGCTTTTCCATACAAGTTTTAAGGCAAGATGGAATTATTTTCCGTTTAAACTTTCCGGAAGGATGGAGTTATCAAGAACGATGGTAAAGGGGCCGTCATTACACAGCTGTATTTTCATATCAGCGCCAAAGATGCCTTTTTCTACCACCGGAATGATTTTTTTACACTCTTCTACCATGTATTCATAAAGGGATTCGGCAGCTTCAGGTAGTCCAGCGTCAATGAAGCTTGGCCGGTATCCCTTTTTACAATTTGCATACAAAGTAAACTGTGAAATAAGAAGCAAAGATCCACCCACATCTTTTAAAGCCAGATTTGTTTTTCCGTTCTCATCTTCAAAAATACGAAGGCCAGTCATTTTTTTGATAAAATAGTCTGCGATCTCTTTTGTATCATCCTTTCCGATCCCGATCAAAACAAGGAATCCTTTTTTTATGGAACCTACAATAGTTCCGTCTACACGGCAGGATGCTTCCGTTACCCTCTGTATTACAAGCTTCATAATCTTATACTCCTCTCTTAATAAATGATCCGGTATACCGGATTTCATAATTACTAAAACTTTATTTATTATATCTGTCTTACCCACTGTTTGTAAATAAAAATAAATTGTTGTAATTCTTTCCTTTTTCCGTTATGATAAAAAACTAGGATTAGAAAGATTTATAAAATAGTTTATAAAAAAGAGAGATTAAAAGATTAGAAAAAAGGAAACAAAGGAGACTTTATGAAGCTACAGAAATTAATGAGCCTTACCAGAAAAGCGGTAGATGAGTTTCATATGATACAGGAAGGTGATAAGATCGCGGTGGGGATCTCCGGAGGAAAGGACAGTCTTACGATGCTGTATGCCTTAAACGGCCTTAGAAGGTTCTATCCGCAGCATTTTACCATTGAGGCAATAACTGTCAGCCTTGGGTATGAAGGATTCAATCTCGAGCCAATCAAAGCGCTCTGCAATGAATTAGAGGTTCCATATACGATTGTTGATACGGAGATCGGGAAAATTATTTTTGAAGAGCGAAAAGAAGATAACCCATGTTCCCTCTGTGCAAAAATGAGAAAAGGTGCTTTTAATGAAAAGGCGAAAGAACTGGGCTGTAATAAGATCGCTTATGCCCACCATAAGGATGATGTAGTCGAAACTTTGCTCATGTCACTGATACTGGAAGGACGCATTCACACCTTCTCTCCTGTCACTTATCTTGACAGGATGGATCTTACACTGATTCGTCCGCTGATCTACGTGGACGAAGCCGATGTAAAAGGTTTTATGAATAAATACAGCTTGCCGGTTGTAAAAAACCCCTGCCCGGCAGATGGATACACCCAGAGGGAATACGCAAAACAACTGGTTGCATCTTTAAGCCATGAACACCCGGGTACAAAAGAGCGGATGTTCACAGCCATCTTAAACAGTAACCTTCCCTCATGGAACGAACGCACACCGAAAAAGCAGCGCACAAAAGATTTATGATGCTTTATTCCGCAGGATCTGAAGAAGCTTCTCGAAATAATCGGGAAGAGGTGCTTCAAATTCCACGTACTCTCCAGTGGAGGGATGGATAAAACCTATGGTCATAGCGTGAAGGGTCTGGCCCTGCAGTCCGGAAAAAGGACATTTCGATGGCCCATATACATCATCCCCTAAAATAGGATGGCCGATACTTTTCATGTGCACACGTATCTGATGGGTCCTGCCGGTCTCAAGCTGGCATTCCACATAGGTAAACTGGTCAAATGTCTCGAGTATCTTATAATGAGTCACAGCCTCTTTCCCACCGGGTACGTTCACAGCCATCTCCTTTCTTTTTTGGGGATGACGTCCTATAGTAGTACGGATACATCCGTCTTTTGTGAGCCGGCCATGTACGATTGCCCTGTATTTTCTCGTAATCGAATGTACACGAAGCTGCTCGGCAATGGATTGGTGGGCTGCGTCATTTTTACAAACGATCAACGACCCCGTAGTATTCTGGTCGATCCTATGGACGATACCGGGGCGAAGCACCCCATTGATACCGGAAAGGCTGTCTTTACAGTGATACATCAATGCATTTACAAGTGTACCGCTATAATGCCCGGCCGCCGGATGCACCACCATCCCTTTCGGTTTATTTACGATGATCACGTCACGATCTTCGTATAGTATATCAAGAGGAATTGATTCTGGTTCAATCTGGAGTTCCGAGGCTTTTGGGAAAATGATCTGGATTTCGTCTCCGCAGGAAGGCTTGAAGCTGGATTTCACAGCTTTTCCTCCCATCGTAACGTTCCCGTCTTTGATCAATCTCTGTAAGTATGACCTTGTAATATCGCTGTATCTTTCTGCTAAAATACGGTCAATGCGCCCACCTGCCTCCTCATTTTTGATTTCAATGAGCTCACTGGAGGACTCGTCAAAACATTCTTCCTCATCTTTTGGCAATGCATCCATATCCTGCATCAGATATCCTCCTGTTTTTTCTTTGCCGGAAGTAAAAAAGCAAAGTCATCATCTTTATAAACTGTAAAAACGGCAAGCACCGTAAGTGCAGCTCCGATACATACGTAACAGTCTGCAACGTTAAATACAGGAAAATCGATCAATGAGAAATATATAAAATCAATGACATAATTGTGCATCAAACGATCCAACATGTTTCCTGCCGCACCGGCGGTGATCATCACGCACAGGATGCGTAGGAAATGGTAATGTGCATCATCCGGGATCCGGCAATAAATATAAACGGCTGCACAGATCATTGCCACAGCAATTAAAATAAAGATAATTTGCCTGTTTTCCAGCATTCCAAAGGCTGCTCCGCAGTTTTCCAGATAGAACAGCTGCAGGACACCGGGAATGATCATAACACCATTTTTTCCCGCAAGAAAAATCTGCGCAAGGTATTTCGTCACTTGATCAATCAGGATCAGAATGACCGTAAAAAGAGCTCCTTTTATAAAATGGTTATTTTTTTTATTCATAACTACACGTTCACCCTTTATCGGCATTTAAGAAATTAATGGCTTCCAGCATCTCTTCGTCCGTAACGCTTCTGTCAATATAAGCATGTCCCATTTTTTTCAAAAGAATAAAACGGATCTTTCCCGCATCCATTTTTTTGTCCTTTTTCGTAGCAGCTACAATATCCTCGGAAGAAAGGCCGTCAAATGAAATCGGAAGGCCAAAGCCCACGTTCATATCACGGATCTCATAAAATTCATCTTCCTCGATCATACCTCTTTGCCAGGAAATATATGCGGCAGCCACAAATCCAAGAGCCACACATTCCCCATGGAGCATTTTAAAATCTTTTAATTTTTCAATGGCATGTCCGATGGTATGTCCAAAATTCAACAGGGCACGGTCCCCTTTTTCCGTTGGGTCTTTTTCCACAATATACTGCTTTAGCTGGCAGCATCTCGTTACCATGGCGGCGAGTGTATCTTTGTCACGTTCTTCGATCTCTGCCATATGGTCCAGCGTCCACTCATAAAAATCTGCATCCAGACTGATTCCATATTTCAGCAGTTCTCCCATACCGCTGGCAAACTGCTCATCCGGCAAGGTTTGCAGTACATGGATATTCATGTAGACAAGTGCAGGCTGGTGGAATGCTCCTACCATATTTTTGTACCGGTCAAAATCAACCCCTGTTTTTCCACCGATGCTGCTGTCAATCTGGGAAAGGAGCGTAGTGGGGACCTGGATAAATTGAATTCCTCGCAGGTAGGTAGCAGCGGTATAACCTGTCATATCCCCTGTCACTCCCCCTCCAAGAGCCAAAAGAAAGTCTTTTCGGTCAAAACCTGCTAAGATCAGTGTCTCATACAGTTTTTGTACTGTAGCCAATGTCTTATTCTGCTCTCCCGCCTCGAACAGAAATATTTCTACCTGAGAAGCTACACTGCTGACCAATGACTTGACCTCTTCTAAGTACAGCGGAGCCACATTGGAATCTGTCACGATACAGATCCGATGTCCCTCACATCCGATCTGCCGAAGCGCTTCCGGAAGCTTATGGAAAGATTGCTCCATGATAATATCATATGGAGCATTTTGCGGTGTCTTTACAGTTATGATAGATTCTGCTTTATACTTTTTCATGGTTCTTCTTCCTTTTTTATATATGATGTTGGGTCATATGTATTTCTCAATCTTTACGAAACAGCGGCCTTTTTTCGTCTGTCCAAGGATTCCCAGATAACGAAAACGCCCAAGTCCGCGCACCGATATGATTTCTCCTTCTTTTAGGCTGTAGGCATTCGTAGCGATCAGCTTTCCGTTTACAAACACCTTACCTTCTTCAATGAATGAAATAAGGCTGCTTCTTGATGCTTGGAATGCAAGGGCCATAACGGCATCCAGCCGCACGGAAGCAATACTGCCTGTAATCTCTTTCGTCCGAGGAACATAAGAAAAATCGGCTGGTGAACATATTTCGCAATAGACAGAAGTATGCTTGATACGTGTCAGTTCGCGGCTGATGAGCTCTGCCATGTTTTGGCAGCAGAACAGATAAAACTCATTCTCTTCCAGTGCTATATCTCCCGTTTTTGACCGTTCGATCCCCAGATTCATCAAAGCACCCAGAATATCGCGATGCCCCAGCTCCTCTGCAAATTTTACATTGAGGGGACGTATCCTGATACACGCAATAGGATAATCCCAATCATAGTAAAGAGCATCAGGTATAAATGCTGCTATCTGACGCTCCGCTTCCTCATAACCACCAAAAGTTTCCCCTTTGATCCAGGAAAACTTTTGTAATGTCTGATGCAAAATATTCTGTTCGTTTAAATTTAAAAAATCGGTAAATACCACACAGCCTTTTCGGTCAGCTGTGTTGGCAAGCTCTTGAATCCTTTTAATGAATAATTCTTCTGAAGTCATTTTAGAATCTCGTCCCAAATGAAGGCACATCAAATGCACCTGTCAAAATTTCCTGAAAATCTCCTGAGATATCAACGCTCTCCGGTGTGATGATAAAAATGTAATTACTGATCTTCTGAAGATTTCCATGGATCGCATAGCAGGAACCTGAAGCAAAATCGATGATCCGCTGTGCCACGTCTAGATCAAGCCCTTCCATATTTAACACTACGGTACACTCTTCGAGAAGTGTCTCTGTAATCTCGCGGGCATCTTCCATGCTCTTTGGCTTGATCACACAAACCTCCATGCCACTTCCTTTTCTGGTACGCATGGGGGAAATCTTTGAATTTTTCGTAGTTTTTGCCTTCTGTTTCTGTACAGCCTGAACTGGTTGCGTGGCTGAAGCCGGGGCAGCTGTTCTGGCCGGAACTTCATCCGGCTCATCCTCGTACTTGCTTAAAAGACGCTTTTTCGGTCTCTCTTCTTCGTACTCATCGTAATCATCATATTCATCGTCCAGGTAGTCCTCATCGAACCCCTCATCGTCATTCATCTTCATTGCATTTAAAAACTTATCTAATACTCCCATATAATAATCTCCAATCTGCCTTAAGCAAGGCCGTAAAATCTTTCACCGAAAATGCCTGTTCCTACTCGAACCATCGTAGCACCTTCTTCAATAGCCACTTCATAATCGCCGGTCATTCCCATGCTAAGATTACACATATTCACATTATCAATGTTTTTGTCTTTGATGTCAACATATAATTTTTTCAAATTGCGGAAGTGTATCCTGTTTTCTTCTGCATTTTCTGTATAAGGTGCAATCGTCATCAAGCCTTGGACACAAATGTGCTTTAATAGACTGATCTGTCTGACAAAAGCTTCTGCCTCTTCCGGCATGATTCCGTATTTTGTGTCTTCTTTTGCCACATTTACCTCCACCAGAACCGGCATTACAATACCGTGTTTTGCCGCTTCTTCATCAATGGCTTCTGCTAATTTTACAGAATCCACAGAATGTATCATACATACTTTATCAATAATATATTTGATCTTGTTGCGCTGCAGGTGTCCGATCATATGCCATTTTACGTCTTTTGGCATTTCCGGGTATTTATCCCTGATTTCCTGAGGCTTATTCTCCCCGAAATCGCGTACACCTTCCCCATAGACTTCTTGAATCATGGAGACTGGTTTCGTTTTGCTCACAGCGATCAGCTTGACCTCCTGACGGCTCCTGCCGCACCGCTGGCAAGCCTTTTCTATATTTTCTTCTACAAGATTTAAATTGTCCTTTAACATTTCTATTTCTCCCCTTTTCATAAGTTCAGTCAATTATCTCATTGAAGGCATATACCTGTGAATGAAATCTAATATACGATCTCATCCTCAGAAACCTGCGTTGCGTCTAATACGATATAATCATATGCCGCAAGGCCATAAGTATTGTTGCTTTCCACGACACAGTATTCTTCATTTTCATCGATAATGGTCACTTCACGGAAAACAGCATAGCCTTTGTTGATGTTATAAACTCCATGAAGGGTTTCTGCATTCTTTTCCTGTACTTGTATCCGCTTTGCAGACCCTTCCATCTGGATATAATTGCCGTCTGAAAGAACGTTTTTGTCAACAAGGTAGCTTCCGTTGTCATACTTATAAACGTTTGCTGTCACATATTTTACAGAAGAAGAACCATCTTCCCCAAAGCTTTCAACTTTTAGTGCGATCTCTTTTTCTGTATCAGCGTTCTTAATTACATATTCTTCCGGAATGCGATAAAAACTGCGGTCTACAATGGCAGAGGATGGGATTTTTAATCCGCTTTTTTTGTTCATGACAAGTTCAATATCAAGATAACGATCTGTAGAATACCGTACAAGGGAATTATCTAAAGTGATCTTTCCGAAAACTTCATCGCCATTCTGTATGATGGAAAATGGTGCCGTAAATGTCTCATTATCTTTCAAAAAACGAAAACGTATCTTTTCCACATCAGTCAGCTCAGTAAGCAGCTTAGAATCAATAGGGAAATAGAGGGCCCATGTTTCATCAGTGATCAACTTAAACAAAGGCTGCCCTGCTGTAACATTTTTCTGATTGCGCAGCTTCGTTGGCTGGTAATTTGTCTGGTCAAAAACATCAGATGTGATCTGGCTTTCTGAAAAATCCTCATAGCCGTCTATGGTATAAATGACAAAGCCGGAAACCGGAGCTGTACACTGGTTTCTTATGCTGACGTAATTTTCTGAGCTTTCCTCTATGATCTCGGAAATGGTGCCTTCTATGCTGGATTTAAGATCATATACTTTCTGAAATGCATTCCCGGAATAGTTGATGGTAAAACTGGACATCGTATCCCTAAGACGGCTCTCATCCTCTTTGCCAAGGGAAAAATCATCAATGGCAGCCGGTTCCATGGAACCAGTTTCGTTGATGGAGCACACAACGCTGCCTGCAGATGTTTTGCTTCCCTCTCTCTCATAATAACGGATACTTCCCGACTGGCCTGCGGTAATCACCTCTTCTTCACGCAAGGCAAATGATTGAAACCTATAATTACCTGTAATGGTACCTTTTTTTACTTCGTAGGCTGTCACATGTTTTTCAGTGAGATACATGAACATGGAGATGACCATATAGATAAAGATCGTGCCAAATAAAAGTGTGCCTATATTAAAAAAAGAATGCTTCCTATATTTTGTAATTTTCTTTGACTTCTTGCTTGTACTCAAGAAAGCTTCCTCCTATGTTTCATAAAAGTCTTACAGAATATTTTATCATGTTCATTCCCTTGATACAACCTTTGTTTTGAATAAAAACCATTTTTCTGGTTAAACTGATACTAGACTGAAAAGGAGGGAAAATAATGGGAAAATGTGTTGATTATACAGCGCTCACTTTGGTGATCATAGGCGCAGTAAACTGGGGATTGATCGGGATCTTCAAACTGGATCTTGTCAACCTGATTTTCGGAAATATGACTTGGATCTCCAGAGTGATCTATACTCTGGTGGGATTATCCGGATTGTATCTGCTCAGTCTTTACGGAAGAGTCACAGAAATGGGAAGTGAATAAAAAAGATAATAAAAATGATAAGGCACTCCCCGCACCGTCAATCAGTGCCATGGACTGCCTTATCATCTTTTATGATAGATATGTATTTTTATAATTCCGCAATGATATTATCTTTTAATTTTTCATCAATCGCACTGACCGGAACGGAAATACTGATAACGAAAGTAACATTAAACTTCTCACCGATCTCAGCAAGTTTCAGTAACAGCGCATTTGCAGTTGTCTCATCAGTCTGTGAAATCTTAAGGAAACTGTCAAGGTACATCTGCTCAAGATCATGGTCCTGTGAAAGAATGCCATAGATAAAACCAATAAATTCTCCGCTGGACTCAAGTCCAAAAGCTGAAACATCAATCAAGCGGACTCTGTTATTTAATTCGTACATATGCTTTGTACTCTTGTCCAAATAAACGATGCTTCCATGTGCTGTCTTTACTTCAGAGTTTACTTTATCAAGTAAAACTTTTGTCTTTCCTTTTCCTTTTTCACCTACGATTAACTGTATCATGGTCATCTCCTCCTTATAGTAGCGGATAAATTTCATGAAATAATTATAGTCTATTTACACAGAAATTACAACACCTAAATCAAATTTTATAAGCTATTTACACATAATTGATGTTTTTTAATTCCCAATTAAAGACAATAGCTGGTTCATTTCTGCATAGAGTGACTCTTTAGAATCAGAATGCAAAATAATTGATAAATAGGGGTTCCCATATAGGTCTTTTGCCAGCAAGGCCAGACATGCACCTGCATCGTCCGTAGTACCTGTCTTTCCGCCGTACACCACTACATTATCCGGAGCTTCTGCATCATTTGTAAAATAATGGTTCGTAGATTCCCAGGTAACTGCTGCTGAAGAACCGTCAATTCTGGAATATTCCGCATAATAATTCTTCCTGCTGATGATATCTTGGAACACGTCGTATTTCAGTGCCTCATTCATCATCAGGTAGATATCATATACTGTAGTATAATGATCCGGGTCTGTCAGGCCGTGAGGATTGGTAAAATGGGTGTTTGTTGCTCCGATCTCCTGAGCTTCCTGGTTCATTAAGCTGACAAATCCATCCACAGAACCTCCTACATGTTCCGCTATCATCATAGCCGCATCATTTCCGGAGGCAACCATCATTCCGTAAAGAAGCTGTTTCAGTGAAAGCACATCTCCTTCTTTGATATCACAAACGGAGGATCCATACTCAATATCTTTTACGATAGAAGTCACCGTCACCAGGTCATCCAGATTCCCATATTTCAATGTGACAAGGGCCGTCATAACCTTTGTAATACTTGCAGGGGAACGTTTTGAAAAAATATCTTTGGCATACGCAGTCTGTGATTCATTTATGTCAAACAGCCCTGCAGCGTATGCATTTAAAGAAAGCGCTGATGTATTGACCTCTCCTGCTGCCACGCAGAGGTCGTCTGCAAAAGGATCGGCAACATTTTCCGAATATAATGTGCTGCCCACACCTAATACAGGGTCTGACTTATCATATTTCTGACTTAACGTATAATCATGGGAACGTATCACAAAATAGTAAACCATAAAAGACATAAGAAGAACGACTGCAAAAAGCAGTACAGCAATACCTATCAGCTGACGCTGTTTCTTTTTCTCTCGTTTTTCCTGTGCCTGAATCCTTAACCATTCACGTTCCGTATATAGGGAACGTCCTTCTGTATTTCCTGTATTTCCTGCATTATCTGTACATCTCACGCCACTCAAGGTCTCCTCTATCCAATGATTTCAGCAGCATCTCAGCAGAAGCAATGTTCGTTGCCAGAGGAACATTATGGATATCACACATACGGATCACTTTGTTGATATCAAGTTCACTCTTCCTTGTGCCTGAGGGATCACGGAAGAAAATAACAAGATCGATCTGGTTTTGTTCAATCATTGCACCGATCTGCTCCTCTCCTCCAATATGGCCGGCAAGGGTCTTGTGGATATTTAACCCTGTGACCTCTTCAATCAGCCTGCCCGTGGTACCTGTTGCATACAGCGTATGTTTTGCAAGTATGTTGCGGTATGCAATACAAAGATTCTGCATTAGCTTTTTCTTTGAATCATGTGCAATAAATGCTACTTTCATCCGTCCTACCTCCTATTAATATTTTCGTGTTTGAAGCCCAACATTTAAAACCAACCCAATTCCAATACAGAAGCTGACCAGTGATGTCAGCCCGTAACTTACAAAAGGCAATGTAATGCCTGTATTCGGCAATAATCCGGTAGCCACCGATATATTAACAAAACTTTGGAAAAAAATCAACGAGGCCATCCCGGAACATATCAGTGTCCCTGATAGCACTTTCGCCCTCCTTCCGATCATGAGGCATTCTAAGGCAATTAAAAATTCCAAAAGTATGATGACGCAGCATCCTATAAATCCCAATTCTTCACCTGCAACAGCAAAGATAAAGTCTGTCTGTGGTTCGGGAATAAAATTGCCGTTTTTTACGGAAGAGACATCGTCATTGTTCAGCCCTTTTCCGTAAAGCTGGCCGGAACCGATGGCTTTTTTTGAGTTTTCCTGCTGGTAGGATTCCTGTGGGTATTCTTCGGGACGCAGCCACGCATAGACACGTGTCAGCTGGTAACTCTCAATGATGGTTTGATCCGGCTGCATCAAAATACTGATAAAAATAACTGCCACCGGAATACATACCGCAAGGATCCCGGCTATTACTTTATAGCTCAGTCCTGCCATAAATATTATAACACAAAATACCAGCGCTAAAACAATGGTTGTAGAAAGATCCGGCTCTTTATAAATCAGCAAAAGCTGAATTCCAATGAGGACCAGTGAAAAGATGATGGTCTTAAAACGATTGACTTTATCTTCTCTCACTTCAAAGAACTTAGCAAAAAACATGATCAACATGATCTTTACAATATCAGAGGGCTGGAATTGGAAACCAATGTTGATCCATCTTGTCGCACCGTTTACGTTCTTCCCAAAAAGGAGGACAGCTGCCAGAAGTGCCGTTGATGCCAGGTAAATGATCCAATAAAAGTTCAGGATCCATGTATAATCAAACAATGATACAAGGATCATCACAACTACACCAATGATCAAACCGCCGATCTGCCTCGACTGGTAATCATTATCTGCACTTCCGATGATCAAGATCCCCAGCACCGCCAGAACAATGACCCATAGGATCAGCCGAAATCTATAATCACTTAATTTGTATTGTCTTAACATCCTGTATTCCCCGTTTCGTCTCGTAGACTATATCCATTCGTATCTGAAAATATTCTTTATCTAGATCCATATATTTTGAGAGGATATTTATAATTTCTCCCTGCATCTGCCGCAATTCATCCTGATTGCATGCAAGGCGGTCAGATGCTATGGTCAGCTTCGTCCTTTCTCTTGCAATTCTGCCTGACGTATACAAAAAATCGTCTCGAGAAACCACTATGCTGACCTCCTATCTTTTTTTGAAAAGAGATGCAACTTTCTGCAAAAGATTGGAACCTGTATCAAGGTCAAGGAGAGGTACCGTCTCTCCTGCTATCCTTCTGGCAATGTTCATATAAGCTTGTCCTGATAAGGAATCACTGCCGATCACAGGTTCACCGTGGTTTGCTGCGATCACTATGTTTTCATCATCCGGTATCGCTCCTAAAAGGTTTACCGCAAGGATGTCAAGAACATCCTCTACGGACATCATCTCTCCCCTCTTTACCATATCCATCCGGATCCTGTTTACGACCAAATCTATTTTTTTGATCCCTGCATGTTCCAACAACCCGATGATCCGGTCTGCATCACGTATCGAAGATACTTCCGGAGTGGTGACTACGATTGCTCTGCCTGCTGCTGCAATGGCATTCTTAAATCCCTGTTCAATACCGGCAGGACAGTCTAAGATCACATAATCAAAAATATCCTTTAATCCATCAGCAAGCTTTATCATCTGTTCCGGCATAACAGCACTTTTATCCCTTGTCTGTGCAGATGGGAGAAGGTAAAGGCCGGGATAATGTTTGTCCCGGATCAGCGCCTGTTTCAAACGGCACGTTCCCTCTATGACATCCACAAGATTATAGATGATCCTGTTTTCCAGTCCCATGACAACATCAAGATTGCGAAGACCGATGTCTGTATCTACCAAAACCACTTTTTTATTCATCCGTGCCAATCCGGCACCAATGTTTGCTGTAGATGTGGTTTTTCCCACACCTCCCTTTCCGGAAGTTACTACAATAATTTCACTCATAATAATCCTATTCCTCCCGCTTTAAATTCAAATCGACCTCATCTGTCTTTTCTTCATTTTTCCAGAGCGTAAAGGAAGCCTCATCTGGACCTTCAGCCAAGGTATTCACTTATAGCTTCACTCGTGATGGGCTTTATCTGAAGGTGTTCTTCTTTTATATAAATAATTTTAGGCTCTACCGGGTATTCACCCGTATCCACCTTTTTTACAATGGCACTGCGTGCAGCTTTATCTGCAATACGCACCTGCATAGGCTTCATGGTCAAGGCAGCAGCGAAACAGTTTCCGTCTCCGGATGCACCGGCATATATGCTTCCCATACAGCATCCGAGGATCACGATGTTTCCTTTCGAGATGACCTGAGCGCCGGGATTCACATCGCCGATCACCACCACACTGGATTCTGTTTCCAGAACTTGTCCCGACCGGAGTGTTCCCCGGTAGAACATACCCTCTTCCTGCTTCTGCTTTTCCAGTGCATGGGTCACTGCTTTTTTATAATATTCTTCCGTTTCTTTTGCTTCGTCTACAATACAGATCACATGTATGCCTGCATTTTGGACGATCTCATCAACAAGTATTGTTTCTTGTTCATTTGTAAGCACTCTTCCGCGGAAGGTGACAGCAAGACTGGCTTTTTTAAAGAAACGCGCAGAAGCTTTAAACTTCTCAGCCACAGCACTGCGCAGCTCCTCAAAAGGTATTTCAGAATTCAGTATCAGTACCAGTCCGTAAGGATTGCTTTTTATGATTACTGCACTGCGTTCCATGATCCTTCTCTCCAAATAATTATAGTAGTTCCATTTAGTCCGTAACCTCATAGCTTGTAGATGCCTGTGATGCATGTCCTGTCACAAGCTCTTCTTCCGGCTGCAGGCCGTAATAATATGAGATAACATCTCTTGCAACTAAAGCTGCGTTTGCCGATGAATAACCATTGGCAATACGTACAGCAATGGCAATCTCCGGTTCTTCACCGGAGCGGTTCGCGTATCCGACAAAAATACCGTGGTTCGGCACGTCCGTACTTACCTGAGCAGTACCTGTTTTTCCGGATACTTCTACCCCTGTGAAGTCTTTAAAAGCCGCGTGGTTCTTCACAACGCCGCGCATACCAGCATGTACCGTATTCCATAGCTCCTGAGGAAGATCAACCGTGTTGCGCACTTCCGCTTCGTTTTCTTCCAATACACTTCCGGCTGAGTCTGTAATGGCATCCACAAGAGTCAGATTATAACAAGTACCGCTGTTTGCTAACGTACTTACGTACCTTGCAAGCTGTGTGGTGGTAAAAAGGTTGTCCGCTTGTCCCATGGCAGTACGCATAGCATCCATTTCTGAAATATGCGGAGAGGATTCCGGAACTTCCACACCTGATTTCTCATCCAGTCCAAACATGGTCGCGTATTTCGTCAATGTCTCAATACCAAGAGAATCATCATACTCCCCATTTACTGTTGCCAGCCTGTATCCAACTGTATTAAAGAAATAGTTACAGGATTCCTGAATGGCAGTTTCCAATGTAAGAATACCGTGTCCATATTTATTCCAGCAATTGATAGGGGGATCTGAAAGTTCGAATTTACCGGTACATCCAATTCCTTCCCCAATATTTACAACACCCTCC
Organism: Lachnospiraceae bacterium; assembly: GCA_022776305.1. Taxonomy (GTDB): domain Bacteria; phylum Bacillota; class Clostridia; order Lachnospirales; family Lachnospiraceae; genus Choladousia. The sequence continues at coordinate 50,000 of JALFIB010000015.1, read as the reverse complement.
ATAACACCGGCAACCGCTGAGACAAGCTTAAAGGTGGAACCGGGTGCCGTAGCCTCCTGTGTAGCGCGGTTATAAAACGGAGAGGATTTATCCATGGTCAATTTGTAGAAATAATCGGTATCCATATCATTTGCAAGCCGGTTATTATCGTAACCCGGATAAGATACGCAAGCTAGGACCTCCCCGGAATTTGGATCTGTCACAACAATGGAACCGGAACAAGGTGTCACGGCAAGCTGTGCCGGGGTGATCTCAAGATTTGCAATCTTTTCCAGCATGAAATCGTAACCGCTTAAAGTACCATTTTGCAGATTTTCGTAATCTTCTGCATTCATATCAAGAATCTCTTGATCAAAGAGGAGCAGGCAGATATCTGCACCGGAGATCCTGTCCTCCTGCAGCATATAGCGGTACACCTTTTTACAGAAATTGTCATCCTCATAAAGGTAATTTGCTATATATTCTGCAAGTGCAGTATATAATTCCTCCGTATCCATATACGTTGCATCACTGGATATTTTTGTGATATCCAGCCAGTTTTTTGATATGGCATAAGTCAAGTATTCCTTCAAGCTGATGCTTTCATCTTCTGTCCATGCAAGATACGTACTGTCCGTCTTATCAATGGCATCTTCATTCAGGATCCCCGTAGAGTTCATCAGCATATCATTGACAATATAAGACATATACACTTGATACTGTTCACCTAGTTCATATGTGTCTTCCAATTCGTTGTATGGCGTAGGGTCATCGGACAAAAGTTCATTCTTAATAATACTGAATATCTCAGAAGCTTTCACAAGAAATGCTTCATAAACTTTTTTTTCATTTTCGGACGCATCCGATGCTTTTAAATGGCTGACATCCAGCACGTTATTCTCAAATAATGCATAGTAGATATCATAAATTGGGATACGCACCTGATCGGCTGAGGTGATCCACTCTGTGTGGAACTCCACTTCATCGATGGTCATCGCCACGATAATACCAGCAATATACTGCTCCAGTATATTGTATGCAGCTCTCTGTAGGTCCATATCTATAGTCAGGTACACATCATTTCCTGCCTGCGGTTCAACTCTGGAAACTTCTTCAACCGTACGTCCCAGACTGTCCACGTAGATCTCTTCATAGCCCTTATCACCCTGAAGGGTAGTCTCAAGAACACTTTCAAGTCCTGACTTTCCAACGATATCATTGGCGGTATAGCTGCTGTCTTCTTCTTGCAGCTCTTTTAATTCTTCGGCAGAAACTTTCCCTGTATATCCAATTAAAGGAGCAAGGTATTCCGCATCCGCGTAAACACGTTTATACTCTTCTGAAATATCGATGCCCGGAAAATCCGCAATATTTTCCAAGATTCTGGACATGGTCTGCTCACTGATATCCCTGGCAATGGTCACTGCCTGATACCGCTGGAAATTGTTTGCAGAAATAGAAGCGCGCAAGGAAACAAGCTGAAGGATCTCATTATCTGTATAGGTTTCCGGCAGGCCGTATTCTTCCTTTTCTTCTGCAGTGATCTTCGGATCCAGGATCCCATAATACTTTTCACCGCACAGAAGCTTTACCAGATCCGGTGCTGTAATATTCAGCTTTTCTTCTGTCAGGTTTTCAATATAAGCTTCACCGAATATATCGGCTTTAAAGCGGTTCAGCGTAAAGCCGGATGCATTGTATTCATAAGTCCCATCCTCTGTCAATGATATTTTAAAATCATCAACAATAGAATCCCCTTCTTCCTCGATCAGCTTAATGATATGGTAAAGGGTACTATTTACGGAAAGGTTTTTTGTATGGGTGTTGGCATAAGATCCATTGTCCTCGAAAGTTACACAGTAAGACAGCTCATTGCAGGCAATTGTCTTTCCGTTCCGGTCATAAATATTGCCTCGTGAACTGTTCAGAGTACGCTCTTTTAAGATCGACAGCGAAAACTCATTTTGATAAGATTCGCCAGAGACGATCTGAAGCTGGAATAACTGCTGGAGCAACAGCCCAGCAAGTAGCACGATCACTGCGAGTAAAACAAGAATCCTTGAATTAATCGCACGTTTAAAGCTTTTTTTCATATCGTTAAACAAAGCTGTCAATTCCTCCTTTATCAGATAAAGAAAGTTTTCGATTGATAAAATAAAGGATCCGGTAACAGATGATCGTCAGGATCAATGTATAAAACATCTCCGGTAAAATAATCCGTCCCAGATAATAAAAGAAATCAATACGCCCTCTTAGCAAAAAGCGGAAGCCGTATTGGACGATACCGTATGCAAGGTCACTGATAGATATCAGGAAAAGTGGCGTTTTAATATCATCGTCATAAAAAATACGGTAAAAATAACCGCTGAAATATCCAACCCAAGTATAGATCAAAGCATTAAAGCCAAGGGTGCTCTCAAAAAACAGGTCTGTCAGTAATCCACATAAAAAGCCGATCAGCATCCCGTCTTTCCTGCCTCTCATGAGTCCAAAAGATACCGTCAAAATGATAAGAAGATTTGGCTTGATGGAAGCGATAGAAATCATCTGGCAGACCGTAGACTGGAGCAGGATACTCACAAGAATCAATATGCCTGTTACGATCTTACGTCTCATTGCTTTCTCCTTTCACCATTACTCAGATGCAGAAGGTACGTATTCCTTTAATTCAAGAATGACAAGTACTTCCTGCAAATGGCGGAAATCCACCACAGGTGTAATATAGCCGGACTTCGTCAGGTTGTTGGCATCATTGTTCAGCTCACTGATGTATCCGATCAATATGCCGGGAAGAAATTTCTCGCTGATATAAGAAGTAACCACTTTATCTCCCACATGTACCTTATTATCCGCATCTGTCAGCTTAACCAGATTTAAGGAACCTTCATCGATCAGGCGAAGGTCTCCGGCGATGATGCACTGGTCAGAGGTAGTGGAAACCATAGCGCTCACATTACTGTTGTCATCAATAATGGAACGTACCGTTGCCCAGTTCGGACCAACCTCTGTAACGATTCCCACAAGTCCGCCGCCGGATATTACATTCATATCCTTCTGTATCCCATCATTGGAGCCTTTATCAATGGTAAAGAGCTGGAACCAGTTACCGCTTTCTTTTGCAATGATCCTTGCCCCTACTTTTTCATAGTCATCGTACTGCTCATCCAAGTCATATAATTCCCTGAGGCGCAAAAGCTCTTCCCGGTCCTGAATCAGCTGGCTGTTCTCTGCAGTCAAGGTATCAACCTTTTCCTTCAGTTCTTTATTCTCGGTACGAAGGGTCTCGGCATCTTCAAAATTGTCTGTAAGGCCTGACAGCCAGCTGCCAAAACCATTGATTCCTTTTTGTACCGGGGTAATGATAAATCCGCTTACCTGCTTCACCGGCGCTGTAGCGCTACTGTCTAAAAAAGAAACTACGATCAGCAGCACGCAAAAAATACTTAGCCCTGCCAGCAGATATTTATTCTTTAAATTGTCATTCGTTGATTTCCTCATAATGCTCCTGCCCTTATCTCATTCCTGTCAAATCACTGAGTGAATAAGTGAACTGTCTCAGGTCTTTATTATTCAGGATCTCCACTAGCCCACGGATGGTGCTGTTTTTCGGATCCTGTATGTGATGCAGTGGAATACCGATCTCCCTTCGGATATATTCGGGAAGATTCAGAATCATAGATACCCCTCCTGTAAGGTATATCCCCTCACGGGCAATATCTTTCATAAGCTGGGGTGGCACCCTGTTATAAATTGCTTTCATGCTTTCCACAATATAATCAATAGAATCAATGATCGCCACGCTTACGGCAAGGGATGGGATCAGATCTGATTTTGGAAGCCCGGAAAGAGTATGGATCCCGAATACTTTTTGTTCTAGTTTCGGGCCGTTTATCATGAAGGCCAAATTGTTTTTCAAAGCTTCCGCCGTCTTCTGCCCAATACTTAAGTTGAATTTCCTGCGTACCATGGTGGCAATATCTTCGTCCAATTTCCGCCCGCCCACTTTTAATGTCTGGCTCAGGATCACTTTTCCCGAAGATATGACTGCTATCTCTGTGGTATCTGCTCCGATATTCACTACCATATGGCCGCGGCTGGACAAAACCGGAAGCCCTGCTGCCACGGCATCTGCGATTCCTTTGTCTATCAGCCGGATGCTTCCCGCATTGATCTTGCTGCGCATCACCATAAAAAACGCTCTTTTTTCTACTTGGGTAATATCACTTGGCACGGCAATACAAAGAGATGTACCTGTATGGAACCTTCCGGTAAAGCTCTTCAATAGATGTGAGAGAACAAGTTCCATCTCCGTCAGATTGGCGATCACGCCGCCAGCCATAGGCCATACAACTTTGACGTTTTCCGGATTCTTCTCATAGATTTCATATGCGGCATCCCCTATGGCTATCACGGAGCCATCCTGCCGCGTGGCAATAAGATTTTTACTATATAAAAAATGCTTTCCGCTTTTATCTCTCAATTTAATCGTGTCTGTGCCTAAATCAATCCCACAAACTTTATGAAATAACATGTAATATTCCCCTTATGAAAACTTACTCCTGCCAGAGTCCCTGCTCCCTCATGCTGACAGCCTGACAGTCACCTATAATGATATGGTCCAGCAATTCAATTCCCAAAAGTTTTCCTGCTTCCATGACACGTTTTGTAAAAAGTATATCATCCCTGCTGGGATCAGGAATTCCGCTGGGATGATTGTGCAGCATAATAATACTCACCGCCTGATGACGGATCGCTTCTATAAATATTTCCCTTGGTGATATCAGGGAAGCCCTGACTGTACCTTTCGACATGACCAGATCCTTGATCCGTTTCCCTTTGCTGTTGAGCATCACAAGAATCATGATCTCCTGCTCTTGATGCCTGAGTTCTTCCATGTAATACCTTGCAACAGCGGATGGATCTTTAAAAGAAATTCCCTCTGAAAAAGTAGCACGGGAGATCCTCTTTGACAATTCGGCGATACATTTGATCTGGACGGCCTTTACATTGCCCAAGCCTTTGATCCTTCTCAAATCAGAAACAGACATATGGTATATGCCCAATAATCCGCTGCCTTCTGTACTCTGTGCAAGTATCTTTCTTGACAATTCCAGTGCCGATTCTCCTTTAGAACCTGTACGTAATATGGCTGCCAGAAGCTCTGCATCACTAAGGCTTTCTGCTCCTTTTGCAATACATTTCTCATAAGGGCGTTCTTCTTTCGGTATTTGCTTCATCGTCATCGCTGATGAAATACCTGTTGTTTTTACAGTATTTTCGTTGCTATTCATCCATGTACCGAAACTCTCTGCCCTGTCCCTCTTCTGAACCATTGAAATATTTTATCACAGATTTTTGCCAAAGTATATACAAAGTAAGTAAATTTTTTCATAACAATTTTTTTTAAACTCCTTATTTTTTCAGCTTTGCATAAACTGCTTCCGCCACCCGGATCCCGTCTACCGCAGCAGAAGTAATGCCTCCTGCGTACCCTGCACCTTCTCCGCAGGGATATATTCCGGGCATTATACTTTGGAACGTCTCATCACGCAAAATACGCACCGGGGACGAGGTCCTGCTTTCAACGCCTGACAGCAGTGCATCCGGATGGGCGAATCCTTTGATCCTCTTGTCAAATCCATAGATACCTTCTATGATACATTCATTGAGAATCTCCGGTAATACCGGCCTTAGATTGGAAAGCCGGAAGCTGCCTTTGCACTGCGGCTTTATCTCCCCAAGGGAAACTGTATTTTTGTTTTCCACAAAGTCACCAAAACGTTGGACGGGTATGTTTCCATTTGCAGCTTCAAATGCCTTTTTTTCCAGTTCACGCTGAAAAGAGATGCCGGACAAAGGATGGCCGTCGCCGTAATCCTCCGGTGAAACCGTCACAACGATTGCACTGTTTGCATTTTTACTGTCTCTTCCACTGTAACTCATTCCGTTGACCGCCGTCATCCCTTCTTCCGAGGATGCATTGACCACGTAGCCTCCCGGACACATACAAAAAGAATATACACCCCGGCCGTTTTTACATTTATGGGTCACTTTATAAGGTGCTGCACCTAACTCATAAGGGCATGTTTCACCGTACATTGCGTCATTGATCATTTTTTGGCTGTGTTCCATGCGGAATCCCACAGCAAAGGCTTTCGGCTGCATAGCCATTCCAAAGTCGTAAAGCATGGAAAAAGTATCCCTTGCACTGTGACCGATAGCAAGTACAACAGCATTGGATTCCAGCGCTCTTTCTTTTCCGTTGATTTCAAGGAAATATACACCATCTTCCCCAGATTTTCTTTGAATACCGGTAAGGCAGCTTTGAAAGTAAAAAGTGCCTCCCAGTGACAGAATCTCATTTCTGATATTTGCCACGATTTTTACAAGCACATCCGTGCCAATATGTGGTTTGTGGTGGTATAAAATCTCTTCTTTCGCACCCGCTCTCACAAACTCTTTTAAGACAAAACGTATTTTTCCGTCACTGTCTTTGATCAGTGTATTTAATTTACCGTCGGAAAATGTGCCGGCACCGCCTTCTCCGAACTGGACATTGGAGCTGGTATCCAAAATGCCTTGTTCCCAGAAACGCTGGACAGTTTTCGTCCTATCTTCTACTTTCTCTCCACGTTCTAACACGATAGGCCTTAATCCGGCGCGGGACAGCATCAGGGCACAAAAAAGCCCCGCAGGCCCGCTGCCAACTACAACAGGCCTGTACTTGGATGGACAGTTCTTTTCGGGATACAACGGAAAATGGTATTCTTTTTTGTCTGCCAATGTGATCCTTTTATTCTTCAGACGCTTCACAACCATCTCCGGGCGTTCCAAAGTAACATCGACTGTATAGACAAAAAACAATTCCGGCTTTTTTCTGGCATCAATGGACTGGCGCATAATTTCATATTGGAAAGGCTCCTTTTTCAAATGGAGTACCTTTTTAATTTCCCGCTCTAAATCTTCTTTTGAATGGCTGGGATGCATTTTTAACTCACTGATCCTGATTATCATATTTCCTCCCGTGCTGCTGCCTTTCCTGCCGTATAACCGCTTGACCATGCCCACTGCAGGTTATATCCTCCGCAGGGCCCGTCTACGTCCACAATCTCGCCGGCAAAAAACAATCCGCCTGCTTTTTGAGACTGCATCGTATCTTGACAGATTTCCTCACAGCTGACACCACCGGCACATACTTGGCATACATCGAAAGATTTTGTGCCTTTGATAGGGATCCGGTAGCTTTTTAATACTTTCACAATTTTCTCTATATCTTCTTTCTCCAAAGAAATACAGGAAACATTTGCAGGAATCCCTGTCTCTTTCCACAGTACAGGTATCAATTTTTCATGCACCATTCCCGTCAGCAGCGAGACTGCATTTTCTTTTTCATAAAGTATTTTTTCTTTTTCAAAAACCTGCTCTAAGTATGAAGATTCAAAATCAGGCATAAAATCAATTTCAAAGAATAAATTTTCAGTGTTTTTACGTTCTGAGATGAACCGTGACAGCTGGAATACCACAATGCCTGATACACCGTATTTTGTCCACTGCAGTTCACCGCATTCACTTTTTATGAGACGCAGGCCGATCTTTTCTTTTTCGTAAAGGGAAACCTTTCCGCGGCAGCGCACACCTGCCAGTTTTGAAAAAAAGTCTCCAACGCAGGAAACAGGTGTAAGTGCCGGATGAGGTGTCACAATGGTATGTCCAGTCATTTTTGCCAGCTGGTATCCGCTTCCATCGGATCCTGTAGATGGGGCTGCTTTTGAACCGCAGGCCAGTACAAGTGCATCACCTTGATAACACCAGGTGGCAGTCCATACTTCCCAAATACCGTTTACTTTCTCGATTTTCTCAATCTTTTCCCTGCACTTTATCTTTACTTTGAGGCGGTGCAGCTCCTTTTGCAAAACCTTAAGGACAGCATTGGATTGGGCAGAATAAGGATATACATATCCATTTTTTTCTTGGGTCAGCAGGCCAATTTCATGAAAAAAGCATAGTGTGCGATCTGCATCAAAACGAGAGATGACTGTTTTCGCCATCTCTGCCCCTGTCCCATAATATTTTTCCGTTAATAACGGGTCTGTATTTGTCAGATTACAGCGCCCGTTTCCGGTGGCAAGAAGCTTTTTCCCACAGCACTCAGAGCCTTCCAAAATCGTTACCTCTGCGCCCTCTCTTGCTGCAAATATAGCGGCTGCCATGCCGGCAGCACCCCCGCCGGCCACGATCACTTTTCTTACCATTTTACGATTCCTTTTTCATATAATCTCTGCAGTGATTTCATAATGCCAAGCTTTGCGTGGGGCCAGGTGAGACCTCCTTGGAAGTATACGGCATATGGTGGCTTAATGGGCCCGTCTGCACTGAGTTCAATGGAGGAACCCTGCACAAAGGCTCCGGCAGCCATGATCACGTCACTGTCATATCCGGGCATAGCCCATGGCTCAGGTGTCACATAGCTGTCTACCGGGGCAGCTGACTGTATACCTTCACAGAAGGCTACCACACCCTCCGGCATGCCAAATTCAACAGCCTGAATAATGTCATACCGTTCCTCTTTTCCATCGGGAATGACTTTAAATCCAAGGGATTCATATAGATTAGCTGCAAAAATTGCGCCTTTTAATGCTGCTGCTGTAACAGTAGGGGCTAAAAACAATCCCTGATAGAAAGACTGCATCACGCCGAGTGTTGCGCCCACTTCTTTCCCAAGCCCAGGTGAAGTAAGACGATAAGCCGCCCGTTCCACACACTCTTTTGTACCGGCAATATATCCTCCTATGGGTGCCAGTCCGCCACCGGGATTTTTGATCAAAGAACCTACTACCATATCTGCCCCAAGATCGCTTGGTTCCATTCTCTGTACAAATTCACCGTAACAATTGTCTACCATACAGATGATTTCAGGGTTAATGCTTTTTACAAAAGCAATGGCCTCCCCGATCTGCTGGACAGAAAGCGTGGGCCTTGTGAGATAACCCTTAGAGCGCTGGATCTCCACAAGTTTTGTCTTTTCTGAAATTGCATTTCGGATGCCTTCCAGATCAAAATTGCCGTCTTCCAAAAGTTCCACCTGCTTATAAGTTACTCCGTATTCTGCGAGGGAACCGCAGGAAGGGCGGATACCGATCACTTCCTCCAGCGTATCATACGGTTTTCCGGAAATTGAGATCATCTCATCTCCCGGACGGAGGTTTGCCGAAAGTGCTAAGGCAAGAGCGTGGGTTCCGCAAGTGATCTGCGGTCTTACCAGCGCGTCTTCCGTATGGAATACATTGGCATAAACCTTTTCCAGCGTCTCCCTTCCCAGATCATTATAACCGTAACCGCTGGTTGCCTGAAAACATTCTGCACTGACTCTGGCATCCTGCATTGCTTTTATTACTTTAAGCTGGTTATACTCAGCTGTTTCATCTATTTTACGAAACCGTTCTTCAAGTTTTTTCAGTATTTCCTCTGAATACGCCACTACTCGCTGGCTTATGCCTAGTGACTCATACAGTTCTTTCATCATATGATTCCTCTCTCTTTTAAAACATTTTCCATAAAAACTAAAATTTTTTCATCCTCATAGTAGAAACGGTCTTTCTCTACCCATGTAACGTCACGTTCCCTTCGGAACCAGGTCAGCTGCCGTTTTGCAAAATGTCTGGTATCGCGTTTCAGGATCCTGACTGCTTCCTCAAGGGAATAAGCACCATCTAAATAATCCAACAATTCTTTATATCCCAGCCCCTGCATGGAAACCATATCTCTTCGGTAACCTTTGCTCTTTAGCATTTTTACTTCATCTAAAAGGCCTTGCTCCATCATCATATCCACCCGCAGGTCAATGTTCCTGTATACATTCTCACGCAAGTCATTTAATACAAAGTAAGCAAACTGGTACGGTGAATCTTTTTTCCGTTCTTCCTCATTGTGCTTTGAAATGGGCTCTCCTGTTTCATGGTAATACTCCAAGGCACGGATTACCCTTTTTACATTATTGGAATGAATAGCATCAGCAGAAGCAGGATCAACATCTCGTAAAAGTGAATGAAGCTTTTCCGGACCGTCCCTGTCTGCAAGCTCTTGAAGCTTTGTGCGATAGGAAGTATCGGAACCACTTTCCGTAAAATCAATGTCATACAATACCGCCTGTATATAAAATCCGGTACCTCCCACCAAAATAGGAATCTTGCCTTTTTCATAAATCATGCGGATATACTTCTTCGCATATTCCTGAAATTTTACAACATGGAATTCCTCGTCCGGATCAAATTCGTCAATGAGGTAATGAGGGATCCCTTTTCTTTCCTCCAACGTCACCTTGGCAGATCCGATATCCATACCACGGTAAACCTGCATGGAATCGGCAGAAATGATCTCACCGTTTATCCGCTGTGCCAGTTCCACAGACAATCTGGTTTTTCCCACAGCTGTGGGACCAGTCAAAACCACAAGGGGCATTTTTTCTTGATCCATCTGCCATCTCCTCCTTTGAAATTTATAGGATCCGCTTGAATTTCTTTTCCAGCTCGTATTTTGTCATGGAAATAATGGTGGGGCGTCCGTGAGGACAATTGTAAGGATTTTCCAGAGTCAGAAGTTCACCGATCAAAGCATCGGCCTCCTGCATGGAAATTTTATGATTGCCCTTTACCGCTGCTTTACAGGACATGGAAGCAATCTTCTCAAAGACCGCCTGAGAAGCTGCCTTTTCAGACACATCCGTCAGCCCATCCAGCATTTCAATAAATATAGTACGATCCGCAATCCCGTATAAATTTCCGGGTACAGCACTGATGGTATAATCATGGCCTCCAAAATGATCGATCACAAATCCTACTTCCGTGAAGCAATCCATATGCTGCTTTAAAACATTTTCTTCCTGCAGGCTTAAGCTTACAACAATGGGCGGTGTGATCCTCTGTGATGTTTGGCGTTTCTTCCTGTAGCTGTCCATAAAACGCTCATACATGACCTTTTCGTGCGCTGCATGCTGGTCAATGATAAACAATTTTTCATCAAACTCCACCAGCCAGTACGTATCGAAAAGCTGCCCGATCAATTTATGCCGTTTTCTGTTTTTTTCATCAAGGAGCTTATCCTGAAACAATTCCAGCTGTACCGGGTTTTCTGCCCGCATCAACACATCCATTTTATTACTCACTGCCGGGCTTTCCATCACTTTGTTTTCTGTTCGGCCTGCCGGTATTTCCGGTGTTCTGTTTTCTGTCCGGTCTATCGGTATTTCCGGCGTTCTGTTTTCTTGCCCCTCTTCTCTTCTTTCTTCCGTTTTACCGACTTGCACCTCTGCCGGTATTTCTTTTATTTTGTCTTCTTGTCTCTCTGCCCGGTTTTCTTGTATAATTCCCGTAACAGTCTTCAAGGTTCCCGGCCTTTTGGGGTATTTCACTTCATAAGGGCTGTTGGCTTCTGCAATCAATTGGCTCCGGATTTTTTCAAAAGGCTCCGGGTAGGAAGGTTTCTTTTCCTGTACATCCGATTTTTTTATCAATGTATCCTTTTTCTTATCCGGCTCATTTGATTTCTTATACAGTACATCCTTTCTCTTTTCCTTTGCTGATTCTATAGTAAATTCCGGGATCAGCTCACGCCCCATCAGCCCATCCTTTACTGTCTGGTAGACCTTGTCATACACAGCACTTTGGTCTGCAAAACGCACTTCCATTTTCGTGGGATGGACATTCACATCCACCTGATGTGGATCCAATTGGAGCATCAGCACTGTGAAGGGATAACGATGGCTCATCATGAAGGGCTTGTATGCATCCTCAATGGCACGGGCTATGATAGCACTTTTTACGTACCGTCCGTTTACAAAATAATTCTCATAATTCCTGTTTCCCCGGGAAATGATCGGCTTTCCGATAAATCCGGTGATCTGGATTCCAGCCGTCTCCTCTGAGTGGATTTTTACAACATTTGAGGCGATCTCCCTTCCAAAAACCCCGTAAATAATATCTTTTAAATTACAATTCCCTGAAGTATGGAGCTTTGAATCATTGTTATTGATAAATTTAAAGGAAATTTCAGGGTGGGACAAAGCCATGCGTTCCATCAGGTCACTGACGTAGCCCGCTTCTGTAGATGCAGTTTTCAAAAACTTTTTCCGCGCAGGGGTATGGTAGAATAGATTCCGCACAAGGAATGTGGTCCCCTCCGGGGCACCGATCTCTTCTAAAGATTTCTCAATACCACCCTCAATCACGTAACGGACACCTGTAATGCTGCCTGCAGTTTTTGTGATCATTTCTACTTGGCAAACAGCTGCAATACTGGATAATGCCTCACCTCGAAACCCCAAAGTCCCTGATGTCACAAGGTCGTCCACTGTCCTGATCTTACTTGTAGCATGGCGCAGGAAAGCAATGGGGACTTCTTCTTTTGGGATGCCGCTTCCATTATCGGTGATACGCACCAGAGAAATGCCCCCATCCTTAATCTCTACTGTGATAGCATTTGCCCCTGCGTCGATGGCATTTTCCACGAGCTCTTTCACAATAGAGGCAGGCCTTTCCACTACTTCGCCTGCCGCTATCTTATCAATGGTATCCTGACTTAAAAGTGTAATCTGATTCATCTTACCACCTGTTTTTCAATTTGTTCTGAAGCTGGTATAAAGTATTTAACGCGTCAATAGGCGTCAGGTTGGATATATCAATTTCCAGCAGCTCCTTTAATACATCGGAGTCGCTGACTGTATCAAATAAAGACATCTGGTCCATATCCACAGGATCCAGCTTTTTTGTCTTCGTTTTTTTGCTTTTCTGGGAATCACTGCCAATTTCCTGCACTTTTACAGTGATATCCGCACTGCTCAGCTCTTCAGAAAGCTCTTTCGCCCGCTCTATGACAGTATCCGGCACACCGGCCAGCTTGGCAACCTGTATTCCGTAGCTCTTATCTGCACCGCCTTTAATAATCTTCCGGAGGAAAACAATATCGTCGCCTTTTTCTTTTACAGCAATGCAGTAATTGTTTACACCGGTGAGCTTTCCTTCCAATTCTGTCAGCTCATGGTAATGAGTGGCAAACAAGGTTTTGGCTCCCAAAAGTTTTGGATTGCTGATATGCTCCACAACGGCCCATGCAATGCTGAGCCCATCGAATGTGCTTGTTCCCCTCCCGATCTCATCCAGGATCAAAAGGCTGTTTTTTGTGGCATTCCGCAGGATATTTGCCACCTCAGTCATCTCAACCATAAAGGTACTCTGCCCGCTTGCCAAGTCATCAGAAGCACCCACGCGGGTAAAAATCCTGTCCACAAGGCCGATTTTAGCACTCTGGGCCGGTACAAAGCTTCCGATCTGGGCCATCAAAACGATCAGTGCAGTCTGCCTCATGTAAGTGGATTTACCTGCCATATTCGGACCGGTGATAATGGAAATACGGCTTTTTGCATTGTCCAGATACGTATCATTTGCGATAAACATATCATTCGGTATCATCCTCTCAACCACAGGATGACGGCCGTTTTTAATATCTATGACTCCTTTTTCATTGATACTGGGCTTAACATAATTGTTCCGTTCAGCCACAAGGGCAAGGGAAGAAAAAACATCGATACCGGCCACTGCTTTTGCCGTCTGCTGGATCCTGATGATCTCCTCAGCAATACGATTGCGGATATCAACGTACAATCCATACTCCAAGGAATACAGCTTATCTTCTGCCCCAAGGATCATATCTTCTAACTCTTTTAATTCCGGTGTGATATAACGCTCTGCATTTGCAAGTGTCTGTTTTCTTGTATAGTATTCCGGAACAAGGTCCTTATAAGAATTGGTGACCTCCAGATAGTAACCAAAAACTTTGTTGTATTTGATCTTAAGGTTTTTGATCCCCGTCTTATCCCTTTCTTTTGCCTCCAGCTCTGCCAGCCAAGTTTTTCCCTCGGTTTTTGCATTCCGCAAGCGGTCTACCTCTTCATGAAAACCTTCTTTAATAATACCGCCGTCACGGATACTGATGGGCGGTTCCTCAATAATGGAAGCATCGATCAGTTCATAAAGATCTGAAAGATCATCCATCTCTTTTTCCAATTCAGAGAGCAGGGATGACTGCAGGCTCTTCATCAAATATTTAATATGGGGAAGCATGGACAGCGATGTTTTAAAAGCAATCAAGTCCCTTGGATTTGCACTCTGGTACGTAATACGGCTGATCAAACGCTCCAGATCATACACAGGATTTAAGTATTCCCGCAATTCCTCTCTTGTGATCGCATTATTTTTCAGTTCTTCCACTGCATCAAGCCGGTCTAAGATCTCCTGCTTTTCGATCAGCGGTTGCTCCACAAATTTACGCAGGAGACGGGCTCCCATGGCAGTCTTCGTTTTGTCCAGCACCCATAACAAGGAACCTCTCTTATTCTTTTCCCTAAGTGTTTCACACAGCTCCAGATTTCTTCTTGTGGAACTGTCTAGAATCATATATTTTCCAATGGAATATGGGGTAAGTCCTGTGAGGTTAGAGATGGAAGTCTTCTGTGTCTCCATCAAATATTTCAAAAGAGCACCCGCCGCAATCACGCCGCAACTGTAATCTGAAATACCCAGCCCGTCAAGGGAAGACACTTTAAAGTGCTCCATCAGGACGCGGGAACACATGGAATCATCAAAATACCAAGAATCCAAAGCATAAACGGTAATTCCAAGCCGCTCCTTCATATCCTCGATGTCAATTCCGCTGACATAAAAAGAATGGTTACAGATGATCTCAGAAGGGGAAAACTTCATAATCTCATCCAAAAGTTTGCGCTCATTGTCAAGCTCAGTCACCAGATATTCCCCTGTGGTAATATCCGCAACGGATATTCCATAACGGTCTGTTGTGTATACAATACACATCAAGTAATTATTCTTTGTCTCGTCTAAGGCCTGTGTATTTAAGTTGGTTCCCGGTGTTACCACCCGGATCACTTCCCGCTTTACAATCCCCTTTGCAAGCTTGGGATCCTCCACCTGCTCACAGATGGCAACTTTATATCCTTTTGAGACAAGTTTGTTTAAGTAAGCATCCACTGCATGATAGGGAACGCCACACATAGGTGCACGCTCCTCCTGCCCACAGTCTTTGCCGGTTAGTGTAATTTCCAACTCTTTTGATGCTGTCAATGCATCATCAAAAAACATTTCGTAAAAATCGCCAAGACGATAAAACAAAATACAGTCCTTGTATTCCTCTTTCGTCTTCATGTACTGCTGCATCATTGGTGTCAACTGGGCCATTTACTTATGTTCCTCCAATTCTCCCAGATAATAGAAGCCTTTACATTCTTTTAAATAAACATCTATGATCTTGCCGATCAGCTCACTTCCTCCGGGGAAGTGTACAAGCAGGTTGTTCCCAAGCCTTCCTGTCACAAGGTCTGGATCCTGCTCATTGATAGATTCCACCAAAACAGGAAGTGTCTGTCCCTGCACACGAAGGGACATTTCCTTTGAAACATCCTGTACAAGGGCTAGAAGCCGGTTAAAACGGTCCTTTACCACATCATCCGGTACCTGGTTTTCCATTACCGCGGCAGGTGTTCCTGTCCGTTTTGAATAGATAAAGGTAAATGCGCTGTCATATTTTACTTTACTCACTACATCGAGGGTTTCTTGGAAGTCTTCCTCCGTTTCTCCCGGAAATCCTACGATAATATCTGTGGTAATGGCAAGATCCGGCATTTCCCTGCGAAGCTTTTCGGCAAGGGCAAGATACTGCTCTTTCGTATATTTCCGGTTCATTTTTTTCAATATTGCTGTACTTCCTGACTGCAGCGGCAGATGAAGATGGCGGCAGATTTTTTTGGAATGCTTCATAACTTCAATCAGCTCATCGGACAAATCTTTTGGATGGGAGGTCATAAAGCGGATCCGCTCCAGCCCATCGATCTTTTCCACCATTTGGAGCAGCTGGGCGAAGGTAACCGGTTCATCCAGATTCTTACCATAAGAATTGACGTTCTGCCCCAGCAGCATCACTTCCACGACGCCATCCTTTACCAGTGCTTCTATTTCCTTGATAATATCTTCCGGTTTCCTGCTGCGTTCACGCCCTCTTACATAGGGCACAATACAGTAACTGCAAAAATTATTGCAGCCAAACATGATGTTTACACCGGATTTAAAAGAATAAGTCCTCTCACTTGGCAGGTCCTCGACGATCTTATCTGTGTCCTTCCACAGATCCACCACCATCCTGTGGGATTCCAAAGATGTCACCAGAAGCTCTGCAAATTTATAAATATTATGTGTTCCGAAAACGAGATCCACAAATCGGTAGCTTTTCTGTATTTTATCTACCACCTCAGGTTCCTGCATCATGCATCCGCAAAGTGCAATGACCATTCCCGGATTTTTCTTTTTTAAGCTGGAAAGATATCCCAGATGGCCATAAACCTTCTGGTTGGCATTTTCCCTTACGGTACATGTATTATAAAGCACAAGGTCTGATTCCTCTGAATCGCTGAGCTTATATCCGGCAATCTCAAGGATCCCCCTCAATTTTTCTGAATCCCTGGCATTCATCTGGCAGCCGAAGGTTTTGATGCAGCAGCTCAAGGGATGCCCCAGAGCTTCACTTCTCTCCTTCACAAGCTTTTTCAACTTGGCCATATAATAGTACTGGCGCAAAGGTTCGTTCACCGGAGGTTCTGCATTTAAATCTATCTGGTCTAAATCGATCTGATTAAACATATTTCTTCTTCAATACCTTTCTTTGTTATTTTCATCGACTACAATCTGGCATATTCCATAGTTTAAACGACATTTCTTAAGAAATCAATAGGAAGCTTTCTATGGAACTTGAATTAACAGGAATCTCTTTTTCATAAAAAATCTCCGTCATTCTGTGAAGAACAACGGAAATTTATTTGATTGGATTTTTAATTTCTGATCTGGCCGTCTCCCAGAATAATATATTTTGTTGTGGTCAATGCTTCCAGACCCATAGGTCCTCTGGCATGAAGCTTCTGTGTACTGATTCCGATCTCAGCGCCAAAACCAAACTCAAATCCATCTGTAAATCTGGTAGATGCATTGACGTAAACGGCTGCCGCATCAATTTCGTCAAGGAAACGAAGGGCATTCCCATAATCTTTTGTAATGATCGCTTCTGAGTGCCCCGTATTGTATTTATTGATATGGTCGATCGCCTCATCAATAGAAGCCACAGTTTTTACAGAAAGGATGTAATCCAGATATTCTTTTCCCCAGTCTTCTTCATTGGCAGCTACTCCGCCGTCTATACAGGAAAGAGCCGCACTGTCACACCGCATTTCAACGTGATGCTCATCCAGTTTGTTTTTCAGCGCCTGTAAAAATTCCTTTTCAATTTTTTCATGGACAACAATGGATTCACATGCATTGCAGACACCGATACGCTGGGTTTTTGCATTGTTAATGATCTCTACTGCCATAGTAAGGTCTGCAGTCTCATCCACATAAATATGACAGTTTCCTGTACCGGTCTCAATCACAGGAATGGTGCTGTTTTCAACTACAGCGCGTATCAAACCTGCACCACCTCGTGGTATCAGTACATCCACATACTGTTTCAGCTTCATGAAACGGGATGCAGTCTCACGGTCTGTCACCTTGATCAGCTGCAGAGCGCTTTCCGGGATCCGACAGTCTTTTAATGCGCGGCAAAGGACTTTTACGATGGCCTCATTGGAATGAATGGCATCGCTTCCGCCTTTTAAGATAACTGCATTTCCCGTTTTAAAGCAAAGGGCAAATGCATCTGCCGTCACGTTGGGTCTGGATTCATATATGATGCCGATGACTCCAAGTGGAACTCTCTTTTTCCCTATCATCAATCCGTTGGGACGTTTTTTCATCTCACTGACTGCACCGATAGGATCATCCAGCCTAGCCACCTGACGAAGGCCTTCACTCATCCCTAATATCCTGTCCTTATTCAGCATGAGGCGATCCACAAGCCCTTCCGGCATGCGGTTTTCCCGGGCTAGCTCAATATCTTTCTCATTGGCCGATAAGATTTCCTCTTGATACTGCTCCAGATAGTCAGCCGCCTTTAGAAGAGCTTCATTTTTTGATGCTGTGGAGAGCTTTCGGAGGAAAGGCTCCGTAGCTTTCGCCCTTTTTCCGATTCCACAAAGGAGTATATCGGGATCGGCATAGAAGTTGCTTTCCGTGACAAGATACTGCGGCAATACGTCATGTGCATCTGAGGGTACCTCATCCATGATCTGGAACTCAAATGCAACAGCAATTGTGGTATGTTCTGTATTTTTAGAAAGGTAGCGGTCATAAAATCCTTTTCCGTATCCACAACGATGGCGTTTTGCGTCGAAACCTACCCCTGGAACGATCAACAGTGCATCTTCCTCTTCTGCTTCTATACTGGTGACAGGTTCTGGAATATCATAATATCCCGGCGCCACATCATCATAAGAAGAGATATAATAATAGGTCATTTCTTCCCCATGGACCTTTGGGGCAGCCACTTTCTTTCCCATTTTCCATGCTGCCTCAATCAGCGGCTTCGTAGACACTTCACCTTTACAATCCATGTAAACGTAAACGGAAGAAGCATTTACAAAAGCATCCATCTCCATGATCTTTTCACAGATCAGCTGGCTTTTTTGATCTAGTGCTTCCATAGAAAGCTCTTTTCTTTTTGCGAATACTCGTTTTCTAATGTCCTTTTTTTCCATACTTTTCACCAAGATTTTCAATTTTTCCTTCTTTGTTGATGACGTCTATGTTATTCAGCTGCCCTCTTAAGTTTGCACGGACTGCCTCAATGTATTCCCGCCGAAGATCAGCTTGTTCCTGCTTTTCTGCTTCTGTAAGCCCTTCTGCCTTCGATCTTCTTGCAAGCTCATTGATCCTAGCTATCTTTTTCTCATCCATCTCTTTATCCTTTCCAAACAGTCCTAAATTTTCATTCACAAGATCCGGTTACCCTTCATTTTCCAAAACATCGATCAGATAAAAATCTTCCTTTGCATTTTCGTGGAAAAAAGTTCCGATCTTTTCTCCTTGAAGAATTTTATGTATCACGTGGAAATCATCTCCATTGGCAATGACCATGTCAGCACCGGATGATGTTGCAATCTTCGCAGCGGAAAGCTTTGTAGCCATTCCTCCTGTACCTACATCGCTGCCGCTTCCTTTTCCCATACTCATGAGATGATCATCCAAGGACTCTACAATATCAATGAACTCTGCATCCGGATTTTTCCTCGGATCATCTGTATAAAGCCCATTGATATCAGAGAGCAAAATGAGCATGTCTGCCCCTACGAGTGCAGCCACAATGGCAGACAGCGTATCATTATCGCCAAACTGGATCTCATATGTGGAAACCGTATCGTTTTCATTTACAATGGGAATTGCTCCAAGGGCCAGCAGCTCTTCAAAGGTGTTGGTTGCATTCCTGCGGCTCAGGTTATCGATCATGGTATTTTTTGTCATGAGTACCTGAGCTGCCTGATGGCCGTACTCACTGAATAATTTTTGATAGATCATCATCAGCTGCGCCTGGCCAATGGCTGCACAGGCCTGCTTTTCCGCCACATTTTTCGGTCTATGATGGAATCCGATCGCCTGCCTTCCCACAGCAATCGCCCCGGATGAAACGAGGATCACATCTTTTCCCATATTCTTAATATCGCAAAGCTCGCGCACCAGAATTTCAAGCTTTGTGAGATTGATCGCTCCCGTCTCCGGATGCGTAATGGAAGAACTCCCGATCTTTATTATGATCCTTTTTTTGTCTTTAATTTTCTCTCTGTAATTCATAATCTCTCCTCAAACAGACGAATGCTGCCTGTCTATTTTACCAACCCGATTTTTCGAAGAAGCCGGATCAGCAGATGTCCCTTGGGGAAGGTCGCGATCTCTTCTATGGTAATACCATGGAACGTTACTAGACCTACACAGTAAACCACAACACCCACAATAATTGACAAGACCGTAGAAATTGTGTTTCCGGCAAAAGCATGGAATGCAGAATAAGCAATATAAACTGCAGCTGCCATGATAATGGAGGAAATTCCCGGGACTATAAAGGTTTTATACCATTCTTGACGGTAATTGATATATCGCTTGATTGCAAATGCGTTCATAATAGAAACAATCAGTGCAAAGAAGATA
Source organism: Lachnospiraceae bacterium (assembly GCA_022776305.1). Lineage (GTDB taxonomy): Bacteria > Bacillota > Clostridia > Lachnospirales > Lachnospiraceae > Choladousia. The sequence continues at coordinate 29,892 of JALFIB010000015.1, read as the reverse complement.
TTTGCGTATACAACTGCATAAATGTTTAAATTTGCCGTAGTAAGCAGGAAATACAACAAGAAAAAATGCAGCACAAGTGCAACACTGCAATGGATCAGCGGCTGCTTTAACCTGCCCAATCCCTGCAAAATACCTGTCGTAAGGGTTGACAGCGAATAGAAAATGATCATCAGGGCACCTGCCTGCATGATACCTGCGGAAAGCGGTGTCCCTGTCTCCTGATGGAACAGCATGGTGATGATAGGCTTTGCAAGTGCAGCCATTCCGGCAGCACATGGTATGGTCAGCAGCATCGTAAAACGAATGGAAGTCTTGATCTTATATCTTGCTTCACCACGGTTCCTGTTTGCCATTGCCGCAGTCAGACTTGGCACGATGGATGGGGCCATGCAGGAAGCAAGGGCAAGGGGCACGTTCATAAGGACACGGAACTGTCCGGAATATATTCCCCAGATGGCACCGTACTGTGCATCTGTATATCCCTGTCCCTGCAGTACCTTATTAAAAATACCTTGATCCGCCACATTCGTAATATTGTAGATCACAGTACTCAGAATAACCGGAAGGATCGTACGGATCAATTCCCTGTAGATCAAATAATCGGATTCCGGCTTGGAATTCTGGTCCCTGCGCATGTTGCGGCGCAGTGTTTTTTTCTGTGCCGTATAGATGACCATCATAAAGATCAGTGCTACGGTGATACTGGCCACTGTACCAAAAGTACCGCCTGCAGCTCCCCATGCCGGCCCTAAAGAGTCATTTCCTTCCTGTGCAGCAAGTGAAACACCGTAGCTGTACATAATGTCTGCACATACAAGAGTCACCACTGCATTTACGATCTGCTCGATCACCTGCGATACTGCAGTTGGCACCATAGTAGAATATCCCTGAAAATATCCACGGAAGGTGCCTATGATCGCTGAGATAAAAATGGCAGGTGCAAGGACCCGAAGACCGTATACAGCAAGCTCAAAGGACATCAGGTACTTTGTGATCACACCGGCAAATATGTAGGTGAAAAGCCCCAGCGTACCTCCTACAATAAGCGCAAAACGCACTGCGCATAAAAATACTTTATGCGCATTGCGATATTCGCCCTTGTGGACCCTCTCCGATACCAGCTTCGACACGGCCAGCGGCAGGTTGAAACATGATATCATAAGGACAATGGCGTATATTTCATTTGCTGTACTGTAATAGCTGTTTCCTTCATTGCCCAGAATGTTCTGCAGCGGGATCCTATAAATCAAACCGATAACTTTTGCAATGATAGATGCAGCAGCTAAAATACTGCCTTGAACTAAAAAGTTGTTTCCGCTTTTTTTCTTCTCTTTCACGTCAAACCTCTTAAGTTATTTAGATATTAATTCCCGCTTCCTGTAAAAGACGCATAGTCCTGATAAAACTCTACATCCTCCATATCTGTATCCAGTACGATACATACCCATGTCTTGCCCTGGTTTAATGTGATCTCATTTCCGTTGGCATCATAGTATCTTGTGGGGTTGAAGTTGCCTTCTGCAAAAGGGTCCTCTGTGGTAGCACCTTCTTTGCTCCATGTCACATCAATGGCTTTTCCGCGGGTAATATATTTTCCGGTTCCTCCTGTAAGAACATTGATATCAAGGTAGGAATCGGAGTCCACCTGTGACTTCCAAGAGCAGAACTGGATCAAAATATTGTCATAGGTCAGCGGATTTCCGGTCATCTTGTCGATCTGTGGATCTCCAAACTGGTATCTCGTGTATTTTCCTGTCTCTGCATCATAGACAAAGTATGCATGGTTGTAATCGTATCCTACGTTTACCACTCCTGCGTCTACTCCATTTTCAAGAAGAACAGGGGCATCGTCTGATGCAAACTGGTAATGTCCGTTTTGTGCTAAATAGTTTTCTGAGTATTCCCTCGGATATCCTCTAAAATCAATACCTGCCTGAATCCTATCATAATTTGTAAATACATTGTGTGGAGCCGGGAAATCATCTCCTCTGTAATATACGATCTCGCCTTCCCCTTTTCCCGCATCTTCCAGACCACTTAAATTCAATGTATCTGTACGCCACAGAAGCTCAAGTGCATACCAAGCCTGTCCAAAGTGGAGATAGAATGAGTCAAACTCCCTTGCAAAATATACGTAGTATTCACGGCTGCTTCGCACAGATCCAATACGCTCCACATCCTGATAATCCTCAAAGATTCCCATCAAACGCGTGATCCCGCCCTCAACCGGAGCCTCATAGACGATCTCTGCATTGGCGATTCCAGACTGTGGAAGCGCATCATAAATATTGTTCAGCATAACTGAAATCGGCCTTTGGCGTCCGATGCTCTCCGGAACAAGTTTTCCTGTCAGAAAGCTTCGTACCATTCCATTATTTTCTTCAGCAGAAGCTGTCATGCCTCCCGCCACGCAGCCTGCCAGCATGGACGCAGACAAAACTGCTGTAAGTGTCCTCTTCAAAAATCTTCTTTTCATTATTTATTCCTCCCTTTATCTTAAAATATTTAGCTGTTTCAAAATCTCTTCCTGAAGGCGCTCCATTTCCGCTGCATCTTCCTCTGTCATATGGTCATACCCCATCAGATGGAGCATGCTGTGGGCGATCAGGAACGCGTATTCCCTCTTTACGGAATGCCCATACTCTGCTGACTGCTCAAGCACCTTGTCTGCAGAGATCACAATGTCCCCCAGCATCAGTTCCCCGGAATCCGGTTCGAAGCAATCCGCACCATCCTCCTCAAGAATGCTGAAATCACCCGGTGTTTCATATGTAACCATAGGGAAAGACAGCACATCTGTAGGTGCGTCGATCTGCCTATGCTGCAGGTTCATCTTGTGTATCTCTTCATTATCTGTGATAAGAAGGCTTACCTGTGATTCATAGGGGCAGTCCATATAATCCAGTGCAGTGGAGATCACCGATTCTGCTATTTCATACAGTTCAATCCCTAAGTCTTTTCCGCTTTCATTTTCAAAATCAATGGTCATATTCTACAGCCCCTTTCTGCGGTTATCGCCGGATTTTGGCGTATTCCTTTTTTCACTATTCCTTTTTTCACGCTTCTCCCGGTTTTCACGTCTTTCATATTCTTCATAGGCATTTACGATTTTTTGTACAAGGGGATGGCGGACCACATCAAGACTTGTCATTTCACAGAAACTGATATCATCCACTTTTCTCAGTACTTTCATCGCTGTGTCAAGGCCTGAGGGTGCTCCTGTCGGCAAATCCTTCTGGGTCAGGTCACCGGTCACAACCACCTTAGAGCCAAAACCGATACGTGTCAAGAACATTTTCATCTGCGCAGGTGAGGTATTCTGGGCCTCATCAAGAATGATGAACGCATTGTCTAACGTACGTCCCCTCATATATGCAAGAGGCGCCACTTCAATCAAGCCCTTTTCCATATTTTTCATAAAGCTGTCCGGCCCCATGATCTGGTACAGGGCATCGTAAAGAGGCCTCAAGTAAGGATCTACTTTACTCTGAAGATCACCCGGCAAAAATCCAAGCTTTTCCCCTGCTTCTATAGCCGGTCTGGTTAAGATAATACGGCCTACCTCATCATTTTTAAAGGCAGTAATAGCCATCGCCATAGCCAGATACGTTTTACCGGTACCGGCAGGCCCCGTCCCGAACACGATCATTTTTTTGCGTATGGCATCCACATAAGCCTTCTGTCCTAAAGTTTTTGGCTTGATCGGTTTTCCATTTATAGTATGGCAGATGCAATCGCTGTCCATCTCTGCAAGGGCAGGTTCTCTCTCTTCCATAGAAAGGGCTATGGAATAATCTACATTCTGTTCTGTGATGGACGTACCTCGCTTTGACAGTTCATATAATTCTTCTAAAATTTTTTTTGCCCTTACTGCATTGACAGGACTGCCCAATATTTTAATCTCACCGTCACGGTTTAACACCGTTACCTGAAATGCCCGTTCAATCTTTTTTACATATTGGTCAAACTGGCCGAATATGTTTTGGATATGTTCAGCTGGCACATTCAGTGACGCTTCAATCATACTCATAGTTCAGAATTCCTCCTTGGTGGTGTCTATGTTTATACGGTTTACCGCATACTCTCCAGTCATCAGAATCCCTGACGCAATGGCAGACTTCTCATTCCATTCTATTTTAACATCATTTTCAAATATTTGAACCCCTTTTTCCTTCAAATTTTTTATAAAATCCTGATAATTTGTGTTTAGAATCTGCAAGACTTCTTCTTTTGTATATAGAATCTCCTGATCTTCATATTCTTTTGCTGTAAATTTTTGTATGTAAACTGGGAGATAGAAATTTTCAGTAAGACGAAGCTGGGTAAGTTCGGACAGCAGATCATATTTTTCAAAATCGTCTAAATTTGCAGGCAGGGCAAAAGCTTCTTCTCCCAACCACACCATCCAATTTATTTTTTCCTTTCCTGTATACTGTTTTTCCGAACCTATGAAAGAGACGACATCCTGATACTTGCGTTCTCTTTTTATCACAATATCCGCATCAGCAGAAACATACTGGTAAGACGCGATTTCTTTTTCATCATTATAAATTGGTAAAGCTCCGGATACTAGGATCGTACCTTTTTCCACTTGGTCTCCTGCTTTTACCATTGGAGTTCCCTTCCGCACAAAAATAGAATCCACTACACCACTGCACGAAGCTGCAAGGCTGGAGGGTTCATCGCTTACACTCCCAGACTCTGTTTCTTTCACATCCATGATTCCTTCTTTTACATGGATCACAAGCCTTGTCCCTTTCAATTCAGCTGCCACCCATGCAAATTCTGTAAAGTAATTTCTCAGCTCAGCTGCTAATTCTTTGCAATCCACCTTTGATTTCCACATTCCATGGCTGATTCCGGATTGCCCTAAATACTCAAAAACCACATCATCCGTCTGGGACAGATTTCCCTCAATCTGGATACTCCATACATGGGCTGAAAGCCAGGCCATAAAAACAAAAGCTGCAGCAATACCTGCAAGATACACCTTCCGTTTTCTGTTTTTATGTATAAAAAAAGGAAGGCCATGGCGTTCCGTAATTCTTACGACCGCATGGCTCTTCTTTACGATAGACTTTAATTTTTTAAAATCCTTTCGCAGGATGTATGCCTCATATGATTCACCATCCGGTTTTAGATCCCATAGACTGATCTCATGAAATGCACATAAGTTTAAAAATCTGTCGTAATTATTTCCTATTATCAGGATCTTTACGTAACCTCTGATAAAGTCAAGAAAATGACGCTCCATTTTTACTCCTTAAATAAACTCAATCTTTTCAATCAATCCGGTGATCGTGATCTCTTCTTTCGTGTAATCTTCAATTTTTAATCTTTTTCCGGAAATACAGATTTTCTTCCCTTTTGTGATCAGCCTCACTTCCTCTTCTGTATAGGATGAGATCCCTTTAAAATTCTCAATGACAACTCTTTTCTGGCCTTCTATTGAAACAAGAGGGTTTCCTCTCACGAAATCTTCCGGTATCTCCATCGCTTTGGTAAGTCCCGACAGATGGAACTTTTCAGGTTTTCCCTTTTTATGAGACTGTTTAAAAGCCATCCGCCGCTGCGCCTTTCGATTCTATTACATTAAAGCTTATGTTCTTACGGAAATCATTATGATACCCTGACAGAATTTTATTTATGATAAGGTTCCCCGTTCATGATCCTGTAGCTTCTGTATATCTGTTCCAGCAATACCATCCTCATTAGCTGATGGGGGAAAGTCATTTTAGAAAAACTAAGCTTGTAATCAGAACGCTTCATCACATCTTCTGACAACCCGAGAGATCCTCCTATGACAAATACAATACTGCTCTCTCCATGTACACCAAGCTCCTGAATTTTTTTAGACAACTGCACAGAGTCCAGCATCTCTCCTTCAATTGCAAGGGCTATGACGAAGTCCCCGTCTTTGATATAGCGCAGCAGCTTCTCTCCCTCTGTCTTTTTAATCAGAAGTTCTTCTACGGCAGAGGATCGGTCCGGAGTCTTCTCATCCGCCACCTCGATCATCTCAAGTTTGCAGTATCTTCCCAACCGTTTCGCGTATTCTGCAATACCGTCGCGCAAATATTTTTCTTTTATCTTACCTACTGATAAAACCGTTATTCTCATACTATTCTTACTATGTTCCTTTTCCGGATGATGTATAATAAAGAGGCTGTTGCATCATACTACTCAGAGATTACTGTATCAGATGTTCACCTTGTACTCTTGACATCAGAAATCTCTTTTCCTATCTATTGCAACAGCCTCTCTCATTTATCTGTTTTTATGATTAGATCAGCGCTTACGATCCGCGGAATTATTTCGCACTTAAGAATTCATGGATTCCCTTTGCAGCAGCTTTTCCAGCTCCCATAGCAAGGATAACTGTAGCAGCACCTGTAACGGCATCGCCGCCTGCAAATACGCCGTCTTTTGAAGTCTTTCCTGTCTCTTCATCAGCGATGATACATTTTCTCTTGTTTACGTCAAGACCGATGGTTGTTGAAGAAATCAACGGGTTCGGTGATGTACCAAGAGACATGATCACTGTATCAACATCGATTTCAAATTCAGATCCAGGAACCTCTACCGGACGTCTTCTTCCGGATGCATCCGGCTCACCAAGCTCCATACGTACGCATCTGATACCGGCTACGCTGTCGTTTTCGTCCACCAGGATCTCCTTCGGGTTTGTGAGAAGGTCGAAGATAATACCTTCTTCTTTCGCATGATGTACTTCTTCTGCACGTGCCGGAAGCTCAGCTTCACTACGACGGTAGATGATATGTACTTCAGCACCAAGACGGAGAGCTGTTCTTGCAGCATCCATAGCAACGTTTCCGCCGCCTACTACAGCAACTTTCTTTCCGTGTACGATCGGTGTGTCGTAATCCTCACGGAATGCTTTCATCAGGTTGTTTCTTGTAAGGTACTCATTTGCTGAGAATACTCCCTTTGCGGTCTCACCCGGGATACCCATGAACATCGGAAGACCGGCACCGGAACCGATAAATACAGCCTCAAATCCTTCTTCATCCATCAGTTCATCGATGGTGACAGATTTGCCGATGATAACGTTTGTCTCGATCTTAACACCAAGGGATTTTACGTTTTCTACTTCCTTTGCAACAACATCAAGCTTCGGAAGACGGAATTCCGGAATACCGTAAACAAGCACACCGCCTGCCTCATGAAGTGCTTCGAAGATCGTTACATCGTATCCAAGCTTTGCAAGGTCTCCAGCACAGGTAAGTCCGGAAGGACCGGAACCGATCACAGCTACTTTATGTCCATTCTTTGCAGCCGGTGCCGGCGGTTTAATTCCGTTTTCTCTTGCCCAGTCTGCTACGAAACGCTCCAGCTTACCGATGGAAACTGCTTCACCTTTGATACCGCGGATACACTTTCCTTCGCACTGGCTCTCCTGCGGACATACACGGCCACAGATTGCCGGAAGGGCACTTGACTGAGAGATCACTTTATAAGCTTCTTCAAATTTCCCTTCTTTCACCTCACCGATGAAATCCGGAATATTAATATTTACAGGACATCCCTGTACACATTTTGCATTTTTGCAGTGAAGGCAGCGTGCTGCTTCTTCCATTGCTTCTTCTTTATTATAACCGAGACATACTTCGTCAAAGTTTGTTGCTCTTACCTTCGGATCCTGTTCTCTAACGGGAACTTTCTTCAATACATCTGCCATTATTTGTCACCTCCGCAATTGCCACATCCACCGTGGTGTGTATCTCCTTCACGCAGTTTCAGAAGTGCTCTGCCTTCCTCTGTCTTGTACATTGCCTGTCTCTTCATCGCTGCATCAAAGTCAATCTTATGGCCGTCAAATTCAGGTCCGTCTACACATGCAAACTTCACTTCATCCCCAACCATAACACGGCATGCACCACACATACCCGTACCATCTACCATGATCGGGTTCATGCTGACAACCGTCGGAATACCAAGTTTCTTTGTGGTAAGACAACAGAATTTCATCATGATCATCGGTCCGATGGAAACACAGTGGTCATATGTCTTGCCTTCGTTTGTAACGAGGTCTTCAATTACTTTTGTAACCATACCGCTTCTTCCATAGGAGCCGTCGTCCGTGGTTACATAAAGATTGCTGACTGCACCCATCTCTTCTTCCAGAATGATCAGGTCTTTTGTCTTAGCACCGATGATAACATCACAGGAAACACCGTGCTCATGCAGCCATTTTGCCTGCGGATATACAGGAGCGGTACCTACGCCACCTGCAACAAAAAGGATTTTTTTCTTCTTTGTCTCTTCCAGATTCTCTTCTAAGCAAAGCTCAGAGGGCTGACCCAGAGGACCAACGAAATCGCGGAAAGCATCTCCTGCCTGAAGTGCCGCAAACTTCTCTGTAGAAGCACCGATTGGCTGGAATACAATAGTAATGGTGCCTGCTTCTCTGTCATAGTCACAGATCGTAAGAGGAATTCTCTCTCCTACTTCATCCATCTTGACAATAACAAACTGTCCCGGCAGGCAGTGTTTTGCAACACGAGGAGCTTCAACAACCATCTCGTAGATATTGCCTGCAAGCTTTCCTGCTTTCAAAATCTTATACATATTATACCTCCATATCCTTTACAGCAGGATGACCCCGCCTTTTTCCTACTTGTGCAATCACACCCGTAGCTCATATCCTTTTAAGTATAAAACAAAAATTTCTAAAATTCAACGGGAAATTCCACAATTACTTTTAATTCTGTTCCAGATAATTTTCAAATTGTTCCATGGACATCAAGATCTTTCTTGGCTTCGTTCCCTCTTCCGGCCCCACGACCCCGGCCTCTGAAAGCTGGTCCATGATACGGGCTGCACGGTTGAAGCCTATTTTAAATACTCTCTGGAGCATGCCAATGGAAGCTTTATCTTTCTCGATAATGAATTTTCCTGCATCCGCAAAAAGTGCATCATTGTCTTCTTCTCCACGAGAAGCTGAAGCAGCGCTTTGTACTTTCGCAATCTGCTCTTCAATTTCAGCACTGTAAGATACATCCGTATTTTTATTTTTCAGGAAATCCACCACATCGGAGACTTCCTCATCAGACACAAATGCACCTTGTACACGTGCAGGTTTCTGGTATCCCTGAGGATAAAACAGCATGTCTCCTTTTCCCAGCAGCTTTTCTGCCCCTCCCATATCAATAATCGTTCGGGAATCCACACTGGATGTGACAGAAAAAGCAATACGGGAAGGCATATTTGCTTTGATCAATCCTGTAATGACGTTTACAGAAGGACGCTGGGTCGCAATGATCAGGTGGATCCCTGCTGCACGCGCCAGCTGGGCAAGGCGGCAGATGGAATCTTCCACTTCTCCTGGGGCAACCATCATCAGGTCCGCTAACTCGTCCACGATAATGACGATCTGCGGAAGCTTTTTCGGCTTATTTTCATCATCCACATCTTTTAAAGCTTCAATTTTTTTATTGTAGCCTTTTAAATCCCTCACACCGAATTCCGCAAATTTATTGTAGCGATCCGTCATTTCGGCAACGCCCCAGTTCAATGCACCGGCTGCTTTTTTCGGGTCCGTGACAACCGGGATAAACAAGTGGGGAATCCCATTATAGACACTCAGCTCTACTACCTTCGGGTCGATCATGATAAGCTTCACATCCTCGGGACTTGCCTTATAAAGAATACTCATGATCAGTGTGTTGATACAGACTGACTTACCGGAGCCCGTGGCTCCTGCGATCAATAGGTGGGGCATCTTTGCGATATCAGATACCACCACTTTTCCGCTGATATCTTTTCCTGTGGCAAATGCCAGCTTGGAAGGATGGTTTTTGAATTCCTCAGATTCCAGCAGGTCGCGGAGTGCCACCGCACTATTCTCAGAATTTGGGACTTCAATACCGATGGCTGCTTTTCCGGGAATAGGTGCTTCGATACGGATATCGGATGCGGCAAGGTTTAGTTTTATATCGTCTGACAGAGAAACGATGCGGCTGACCTTTATACCCTGTTCCGGCTGCAGCTCATATCTTGTAACACTTGGTCCACAACTTACGTTTGTGATCGTCACCCTCACGCCAAAACTTTCCAAAGTCTGCTGGAGCTTTGCTGCAGTTTTGCGTATCTCCTGTTCCTGCCCATTTGCAGCTTTCCCCTTTCCTCTTTTTAATAAAGTAAGAGGCGGAAAAACATACTGTGGCCGGACTTTCTCTGCTGCCTTTGCCATCTCTGCTTCCACCGAAGCAATCCCTTCTTCAATCTCTTTCTGGGAAGAACGAGGATTCTTTTTCGTTGGAGCAGATCCTTGCTGATGGGCTGACTGCATGTTTTCTGTTTCGGTTTCTGTCCCACTTTCCATATCCTTTAAATCATTCTTTTCTTCAACGGACAATTTTTCTGAATGGCATTCTAACGTCTTTAAATCATCAGATTCTATATCATCAAAAGCCACCGGGTCACTTTCATCCACGGCTGATTTTTCCATCCTTGTTTTTTCTGCGGATTCATACGTATCCCGTCTTTTATCTTGTTCTTCCTCAATTCCTTCAATAGGGAAACTTACAAGTTCCGGATAAACTTCAAGACTAGACACCGTATTTTCCTGCTGCAGATGCTCTTTCTTTTCAAGATCAATATAAGATGTTTCTCTTTCAACACCTTGATGATCAGCAGAAGGATGGGAAGCTCGCCGCGGCGCGATCTCGTGGATTTCTGCCCCCACTTTTGCAGGATTACCGCTGATCTTCGTATCCGTAGTTACTCCGCTTACTCTTCGCTGTACCCGGCTCTCTCTTGTATGGACAGGAAAAAGAACAGGAACATCAATTTCTGTTCGTTCCGGATGGTCTTGCCTCTTACTATGGATATATTTCGGTTCCACAGGTTCCGGTTTGTGAAGTACCCTTGCCCCTTCATGGAGAGGTTCATCTGCCTCTTTTAAAACGGCTTCTTCCTGCAGCTGCCATTCTTCCCTCTGGGCACGCTCCTGCCTGTGAGCCTCTTTCCTTCTGGCGCTTGACTCCTTTGCAGAATGGTACATGCGGCTGCTCTGGTGTTTCATCCCACGGATGAACGATTTTTGAGTGATCAGCAAAAGGAACACAATAGAAAGTATCAGAAGGATGATGCCTGTCCCAATACTTCCGAGAGCAGGATTCAGCATCCCGCAAATGCTGCCTCCTAAAACACCGCCTCCGCTTTTATGGAAAGCGCCCATCTCGTAAAGATCTGTCAGATTGATGACTGCATCATACTCATCTGTAAACAGCGCACAAAAACTGCAGACGCACAAAAACAGTCCGATGGAAGATGCAAATTTCAAACCGGCAATTGAATTTCCTTTGTTTGAGATAAGAAATGCAGCAGAGACAAACAGGAGCACCGGAAAAATATACGCTGTAAGCCCGAAAACACCAAAGCAGAAATCAGAAATGACATTTCCGATGTATCCGCCGATTCCAAAATAACTGATAAAAATCAGGATGCATACTGCCAAAACAAGCCAGAGTGCAGCTTCCTGCAAAATCAGCGGATTTGTTTTCTCTTTCTCAGGCACCGGTTCAGTAATCTTTCCCTTTTTTCCGGCAGAATTTACTTTTTTCCCATTACTGGTGTCTACTCTTTTCGCACTTACAGCAGCAGGTTTCGTTTTCTTCCCGCTGCTGCTATTTGTTTTACTTTTTGCAGTTGTCTTTTTCTTTGTTGTATTTGAAGCCAATTTCATTTCCCCTCTTCTAATTAGTCTGCCGGAGAAGTCCCCTCTTTCATATCATTTTTAGATCAAAAAATGTCCGGCAATTGCAACAACACCAATGACAAAGCAATAATATGCAAAGTATTTAAACTTCTTATTTCGAACTACTACCAGCATTGTCTTTATGCAGATATATCCCACTACAGCTGCAAAAACCGCACCGATAGCGTAGATTCCGATCTGGGACATTTCAATAGGCTCAGCGACTACATCTTTGATTTCAAGTACAGCAGCACCTAAGATCGCCGGAATAGATAAAATAAAGGAATACTTCACTGCAAACTTGCGGTCCAGTCCGCACATCAGACAGGTAGCAATGGTGGTTCCGGAGCGTGACAGTCCCGGTAATGTAGCAATCCCCTGCGCGACTCCAATGAGCAAACCATTTTTGTAGGTAACCTCTTTCGGCTTTTTCTTTCCTTCTTTTGCCAGATCAGCCATGAGAAGCAGAACACCGGTGATCAGCAAACAGATACCCGGGATCAACAGCGTCTCTGATGCAGAGGAAACAAGGTCTTTCCCTATGACTCCGATCAAACCTGTCGGCACTGTAGAGACAAGGATCAGTACAACAAATTTACGGTAACTGTTGTGTACGATTTTTTTATATTTCAGAGATGTTTTATGTATCTTATTTAAGAAAAATGTTTTTAAGTTGGAACAGATATCAACGGCCATAAAGATGGCTTCTTTGATCATATTCCAGATGTCTTTATGATACACTACAAAAACAGCTACCAAGGTCCCTATGTGCAGCATAATATCAAAAAGCATACTTCCATTTGTCTCAACATGGAAAATGTTTTGAAGTATAGCAAGATGCCCGGAACTGCTCACCGGTAGAAACTCCGTAATTCCCTGCACGATTCCCAGTAAAATGGATTCAATAATACTCATATATCCCTCCAAAATCTTTGCCTATAGGTATGTAAAGCGTTTTCCTTTTTTATCATACCATAATTTCTACTACTTACAAGTTTTTCCTTCAGGCAGGTTATCCTGCCTGAATCATTTCATACAATTTTTTCAGTGCATCGCTGATTCCACCTGTGTCATTGATCAGGCCCTCACGCACTGCATCCTCTCCCACTAGTATAGTTCCAAGGTCCTTTGTCAGGATTCCGGTATCCAGCATCAATTCTTCCAGCCTTTCTCTTGAGGCCTTCGAATGTTCCGATATAAAACCTAAAATGCGATCCTGCATCTGTTTGAAATAGTCATAAGTCTGAGGTGCTCCAATGACCGTTCCATTCATGCGGACCGGATGGATCACCATCGTACCCGTTTTCACAATAAACGAATAATCTGTAGATACTGCAATGGGTACCCCGATGGAATGGCTTCCTCCTAGCACCAGTGAAACAGTAGGTTTACTTAATGAGGCGATCATCTCCGCTATGGCAAGGCCCGCTTCCACATCACCGCCCACCGTATTGAGCAGCACCAGCAAGCCGTCAATATCCGGACTGTCTTCGATTGCTGCCAACTTTGGCAGCACATGTTCATATTTTGTGGTTTTTGAATTGGAAGAGAGACATTCGTGTCCTTCAATCTCGCCGATGACACAGAGCAGATGGATGCGATGGCTGAGCTCCAGCTCACCATTCTCCTTGATGGATTCCCTCTGTTCCTTTTCTTTTCTTTCCTTATCTTCTTTTTGCCTTTGATCCTTCTGGCTCATCCTGTTCCTCCTTAAAATATATGGAATATTCTAATACAGTATTAACCAAAATGTGCAAAAGCATACGAAAGGGGCGCTGTAAAATATCCTTTCGGTCATCCTTTCACAACAGCCCCAAATCATTACTGAAGAAAATATTCATCTTTCAGATCGTAAACCATTTTTTTGTAGAGTTCGCAGCATTCCTCCATCTGGCCATGCTCAATCATGTTGATACATGGGGAAAGATACTGCTCCCAGATTGAATAATAAATATCATGGGAAGAAGGCTTTTGATTGATGTGTTTTACTATAGACGGTGCAACATCATAATATTCTTCAATCAACGCCTCTCCATCCGGAAGAGATGCAAGATATGTATCACGGTAATCGCGAAGCAGTGTCAGCTCATAGCAATTATCAGCTTTTCCAAAGGATTCGCAAACGGCTGTGGTGATGTAACAGAATTTTTTGTGGAAACCCTCTTCAATAAATGAAAACTCAGCAGCCTGAATGTTAGATTTTGGAAAAGCCTTTTTCCATGAATTGGTCAGCTTTTCGGAAAGTGGCTTGGAAGAGTTCCCTTTAAATTCAAGCACCATAGGAAGTATAAAAACTGCCATGGACATATTAAGGTCCATTTGAAGGTGCTCTTTGTCACTTTTCCGCTTGCAGCTGTTCACCATTTCTACTGCATGCTCCGTAAGGGCATTGGCCATGTTTTCAAGGAACTGTTCTTTATCGATCACAGAATTATACCCTTTTTCAATGGCATCAAATGTCTCGAAATTCATCTGGTAAAGCTGCTTAAATTTTTCCTCATATACCTTCTTTTTAAAATAAGGCAAAGGATCCTTACAGCACTCAAGGAGTTTCGGCATACCCTCAATTCCGGTCAAATAAAAATTCATTTTTTATTCCTCCAAATTTGTATAAACCGCCTGTACATCATCATCCTCATCCAGAAGATCCAGAGTTCTGTTCAGCTGTTTCAAATCTGTCTCATCGGTAAGTGCAATATAGTTCTGTGGAATCATGGTGACTTCAGCAGAAGCCATCGGTATACCATCTGCTTCCAATTTCTGGCGTACATCACTGAATTCATCCGGATCAGTGAGGATCTCATAACTGTCTTCCTCTTCTGAAAAATCCTCAGCACCGGCATCCAGAGCCATCATCATAAGATCGTCCGGATCCATATCACACTCTTCCTTGTCAATGATGATCTGTCCTTTTTTATCAAACATGTAAGAAACACATCCCTGTGTTCCGATACTTCCGCTTCCTTTTGTAAAAGCATTACGTACATTAGACGCAGTACGGTTTTTGTTGTCAGTCAGCGCTTCTACGATAATGGCAATACCGCTTGGCCCATATCCTTCATAGGTGACATATTCATAATTCACAGATCCCAGCTCACCGGCAGCCTTTTTGATTCCTCTTTCAATGGTGTCATTGGGCATATTGTTTGCTTTTGCTTTTGCAATGATATCACGAAGACGACTGTTGTTGGCCGGGTCTGAACCGCCCTCTTTTACAGCAACTGCGATCTCACGTCCGATAATCGTGAAAATCTTTCCCTTTGCAGCATCATTTTTTTCTTTTTTGTGTTTAATATTTGCAAATTTTGAATGTCCTGACATAACTAAATGTTACTCCTTTTCCTCTTCCTTAGATTTTGTTATTTTTACAAGACGTATGATCTTGTTCTCTACCTTAAGTATTTGAAACAGGTATCCATAAGCAGTGATCTCAGCTTGTTCCCCGTCATCAGGGATACGGTCCAGCTTTGAGATGAGAAGGCCGTTTAAGGTATCGTAATCTTCATCGGTCAATGTGATCTCTAAAAGCTCCGCCACTTCCTCCAAAGGTGCCATGCCGTCCATCATGTAACAGCCATTTGCATCCTTCCGGATCAACTGCACATCTTTATCATATTCATCCTGAATGTTTCCGACGATCTCTTCCAGAATATCTTCCATGGCTACAAGTCCGGCTGTCTGGCCGTACTCATCCACAACGATTACCATCTGCAGCTTTTCAGCCTGCATATTCCGGAATAAAAGGTTGATCCCCCTTGTCTCCGGTATAAACCGGGCTTCTCGGAGCAATCCGGGTATATCTTTGATCAGCCAATCGTCGTAAGTCCCCAGAGTATGGAACTTCATTGCATCCTTAAAATGCAGGATCCCCAGAATATTATCAATATTCTCATCATAGACCGGAAATCTTGAAACGGTCTCTCCCACCATAAAAGAAATAGCATCTCGCAGGTTTGTCCTTCCACTGATCCCGATCACATTCTTTCTGTGGGTCATGATGTCTTCAGCTTTTTTATCGTCAAGCTCGAAAATATTCTGGATCATCTCAGCTTCCCTTGCGTCAAGGACACCTTGTTCGTGGCCCTCATTAACCATGGAAATGATCTCATCCTCTGTAACCTCCTGGCCGAGTGTATGGGGATCGATCCCGAAAAGCCGTATACAAAGCCCTGACAAAAAGGTCATGATATATGTAATAGGCGACAGCAACGTCAACACAGTTTTAGCAATATGGAACCTGTGGGTGATCCACCGAAGAGCATGTTTATGTCCCAGCATTTCCGGAATGGAATTCCCTATGAGATAAAAAAGAATCACCAGAATGGGGAGAAGCAGCCATGGGGAACAGATTCTTTTAAACTGAACTGCCAAAAAACCGCTGCCAATATACGTTACCGTATTTAACAGCCAGATGGTATGGGTCATCTTGCCAAAATGGTCTTTTAATGCAAGGGCTTCGTCCGGAGGCTTCTCTAATTCCAAAAAAGCAGACTGCAGCTCCGCATCAGATACGGAACGCATCGCTGATGCGAATGCAGTCATAATAAAATCCATCCATAATAATACAAACAAAATAACGGCGCCTAATAGGCATCCCGCGTCACTATCCATACAGTGCTTAACTCCTTTTAATGTAAGTATGTCATCAGATACATTAATTCAATATAGCATTTTCCCTATCATTCGTCAAGTTTTGAAATCATCCGGAGGCTATGTAATCAGTTCCAGACTGACCTGCAAGGCTTTATCCACCCTTGCAAGCATGGCGGAATCCAGATGGCAGACTCTGTCTTTTAACCTCTTTTTATCTATCGTGCGAAGCTGTTCTAACAGGATCACAGAATCCTTCACGATCTGGTATTTGCCTGCATCGATCTCCACATGGGTAGGCAGCTTTGCCTTATTCATCTTTGAAGTGATTGCAGCACAGATCACTGTGGGGCTGTGCCTGTTCCCTACGTCATTCTGAATGATCAGTACAGGCCGCACTCCCCCTTGCTCTGACCCTACTACCGGCCGCAGATCTGCATAAAATATATCTCCTCTTCTAATATTCACTTCATTCACACTCCGATACAAGGTTTTTGTACTTTCTATACCTTAAGTATCTCCCTGTTTCTTCCGTATATTCATTGAAGTGAAATTTTATGATGCAGTCCTGTTCAATGCTTCTCGTTTACATACACTCTTGGAACACGTTTCCCAATGTCACAGACAAACTCATAGGGAAATCTTCCCGACAGTTTATCCAGCTCTTCCAATGTGATCTCTTCCTCACCGTCCCTTCCCAGAAGAGTCACTTCATCCAGCATCTGCACATCCATTCCGGTAACATCCACCATAAACTGGTCCATACAGATCCTGCCAAGAATTGGTGCCCGCTTGCCACGGATCAGTACAGACCCTTTTCCGCTTAAGCTTCTGGGATATCCATCTCCGTATCCCACCGGAATAGTAGCAATTTTCATTTTATGTGCTGCGGTAAAAGTACCGCCATAGCTGACCATCGTCCCCGGTTCAATGGTTTTTAAATAGACAACGTGTGACTTTAATTCCATGGCAGGATGCAGCTCTACGTATGACCTGCTCACCTCTGAAGAAGGATAAATACCGTAAATGCTGATCCCTGCCCGCACAAGATCCATATTCGCTTCTGGAATTTCCAGAATGCCGGCGCTGTTAGAACAATGGCGCAAGAAACCGGTTTCTCCTTTTTTGGAAAGATTGCTGCAGAAGTCTTGGAACCTGTCCATCTGGCATTTTGTAAACTCTTTTTCTATTTCATCAGCTTTCGAAAAATGGGTAAATACTCCTTCCATTTTTATATGGGAAAGCATACTGATCTTCAAAGCGGTTTCAATTCCCACTTCCCCCCAAGGCACACCAATGCGGGACATTCCTGTGTCTACCGCAAGATGGAAAGGTGCACAAATTCCTGCTTTCTTGGCAGCATCTGAAAAATCTTTTGCCATCTCATAAGTAAAAATAGCAGGACGTATACCATTTTTTGCCATTTCCACATAATCTTCCTGAAAAGTGTAACCTAATATTAAGATTGGCTTCTGGATACCGGAGTTTCTCAGATCCATCGCTTCACTGAAGGTAGCAACTGCAAAGCCCCAGATATACTCAAACTGCTCTGCCATTTTTGCAATCGGCACTGCCCCATGGCCATATCCATCTGTTTTGACCACGGCCACCATCTGTACCCCTTCTTTTATATTCTTTTTCATATTTTCAAAATTTTCTGCAATCGCAGCCATATCAATATAAGCTGTGATCCTGCCGTTCTTTCTCATAATCTCCTCCTATCTGCCAGCTTCATTGCCTCACCGATATGATTGATCACATCGGTAGCCAGCATTCCATATTCTGTAAGCTTCTCTTTTGCCAGATCCCCTGCCCTCCCATGCAGGTACGTTCCGGCACAGGCTGCATCAAAAGGAGACATTCCCTGTGAGAGCAGCCCGGCAATCATGCCTGTCAGTACATCACCGCATCCTCCTACAGCCATACCGCTGTTTCCGGAGGTATTGATGTACGTCCTTGCACCGTCCGACACAACACTGCGGGCGTCTTTCAGCACACAAGTCACATGGTATTCTTTTGCAAATCCTTTTGCCGTCAAAAGAATATCTTCCAAAATCTCTTCTTTGGTGCTTCCTGTAAGGCGCTTCATTTCACCGATATGCGGTGTTAGCACCATAGGCGCTTTCGCATCATACAGTAATTCTATATTCTTCGAAAGAAGGTTCAATCCGTCTGCATCCACCACAAAGGGCTTCTCATAATGACGGATCACGTAATTCAAGATCGTACTTTGAATCTCTCCGGTTCCAAACCCCGGTCCTAAGGCCGCAACATCAGACCATTCCATGGCCTCATCCAGCTGTTTTTTGGGGAAGGAAGCTTCATCCCAGGCTGTGACGATTGCTTCCGGCAAACAACTCTGGATCACCGGCTGGTTACATTTCGGGGTAAATACCCGGACCAATCCGCATCCCATACGATATGCAGCAAGGGCTGCCATATAGGCTGCACCACTCATTCCAGAACTTCCAGCAATCATCAGGACTTTTCCGTACGTCCCTTTATTGGAATATGGCTTACGCTTCGGGATCCTGCCAAGGTCATCATCTTTATAAGTAAATACCGGCAAAGTATTTCCGGATATCCGCTTGCCTATAATGCCAATGTCTCTGCAGACCACACAGCCGCAATATTCTGTCCCGGGATATAAGACATGTCCCACCTTTTTGTATGCAAATGTCACAGTCAGATCTGCCCGGACAGCAATGCCGAGTACCTTACCGGTATCTGCGGAAATCCCTGATGGGATATCTACTGCCACCACAGATGCATCCTGCTGGTTGATCCATTCCATCACTTCAGCATAACGCCCCTGCACTTCTCTGGAAAGCCCAATGCCAAATATGGCATCTACTATAGTAGTATATTCACGTTCCATGAAATTGGTGCTTGTTTTAATACCACAATTTTCACAAATATTCCTCTGTACTCTCGTCTCTTCTGACATGGACTGGTCTTTTCCGACAAATGCCAGCTTTACCTGTATGCCCCATTCATCTAAGATTCTGGCAATGGCAAATCCGTCCCCGCCATTATTCCCGGATCCACAGACAACCAGTACTGAGCTAAGGTCAAAACCGGATTTTTTTATTTCTTCCGCTGTACAAAGTGCAGCCCTTTCCATCAACACAAGGGACGGTATACCTACCCGGCGGATCGTCTCAGCGTCATACTGTTTCATTTGGGCGGAATTCAATAGATATTCCATGTGGTACCCCTTTCTTTGCAGATACACAGGCAGGCCGGCAGATAGAATGTCTCCTCTCTGCCGACCTGCCTGTGTTAATTTATTCGTTGTCCTTATTCTTTTCTTTACTCTTTTCCCTGCTCTTTTCTTTCTCTTTTTCCAAATGGTTGAGATTGTAAGACAGCTGCATCAGACTCTCGGAAAGGTGGACATTTTCCACCACCACATCCTTAGGGAGATGCAGATCTGTATGGGCAAAGTTCCAAATTGCTTTCACCCCGTTTTCCACCAGAATAGGAGCCATCATCTCCGCTCCGCTCTTTGGAACCGTAAGGGCAGCAATCTGTATCTGGTGCTCTCTTATAAACTGAGGCAGCTCATCGATCATCCTTATCTCGATACCCCTCACTGATACACCACGCAGCCTCGGATTCACATCAAAGATCCCTTTGATCCAAAATCCGCGTTTTTCAAATTTTACATAGTTGGCAAGGGCCTGTCCTAAGTTTCCTGCCCCTATGATAACCATATTATAAACTTTGTCAAGTCCTAATATTTTACCGATCTCATTATAAAGATATTTCACGTTGTAGCCATAACCCTGTTGTCCAAAACCGCCAAAATTATTTAAGTCCTGGCGGATCTGCGAAGCTGTGACATTCATCATATCGCTCAACTCATTCGATGAGATACGTTCCACCTTTGCTTCCAGCAGATCACCCAGATACCTATAATAGCGCGGCAGCCTTTTCACTACCACTTTTGAAATTTCATGTTCGTCCACAGCTATTCCTCTTTCATATTTATGCATAGAAATATTATACTAAATTGAGATTTTTCTGTCAATCTTATACAGAATTTTTCGCCTTTTGCTCCTAAAAAAATACAGTTTTACTTTCTTGTTGTCTTTTTTTTAATTTTCGTTATAATGAAATAGAACTTATTTGAAGGAGCAGGAAAATGATACTTTCATGTCAGAATATATCGAAATCTTTTGGAACTGATGTCATCATAGACGGAGGTTCTTTTCACATTGAAGAACACGAAAAAGCTGCGGTCGTAGGGATCAATGGTGCCGGAAAGACAACACTTCTCAGGATCATTGTAGGAGAGATGGAGCCGGATACCGGAGTGGTTGCCCTCTCAAAAGGAAGCACGATTGGCTATTTAGAGCAGCATCAGGATGTCAACAGCACGGCTACCATATATGACGAGCTTCTCTCCGTAAAACAGGACCTGCTGCAGATGGAGCACCGCCTCCGGATGATCGAGCACGAAATGAAACATACAAGCGGCGACGCCCTTGGCCAGCTGATGGAACAGTATAACAGGATCTCCACAGAATTTGAGCATAAAAACGGATACGCCATCCAAAGTGAAGTGGTGGGCGTTTTGAAGGGGTTGGGATTTTCCGAGAATGATTTCGGTAAACAGATCTGTACACTCTCCGGCGGCCAGAAAACACGTGTAGCCCTTGGAAAGCTTCTCCTTTCCTCCCCTGATATCCTCCTGCTGGATGAGCCTATCAACCACCTTGATTTGTCATCCATCGCATGGCTTGAAACTTATCTTCTGAATTACAGCGGTGCAGTGATCATCGTAGCACACGACCGGTATTTCTTAAACAAGGTTGTTTCAAAAGTAATTGAACTGGATAATGGAAAAATTACCTCTTTTTCCGGGAATTATACGGACTATGCACAGAAAAAAGCGCAGCTGCGTGAAGCTGCATGGAAAGCATATTTAAACCAACAGCAGGAAATCAAGCATCAGGAAGCTGTCATTGCAAAATTAAAATCTTTCAACAGGGAAAAATCCATCAAACGTGCAGAGAGCCGTGAAAAAATGCTGGAAAAGATCGAAGTATTGGAAAAACCAGTGGAGCTGCGTGCTGATATGCACCTCAGGTTTTCCCCTCAGATCACCAGTGGAAATGATGTATTATCCGTAGAACACCTTTCCAAATCCTTCCCCGGCAATCCATTATTCGATGACCTGAATTTTACCATCAGCCGCGGGGAAAAAGTAGCCATCATCGGTGACAACGGCACAGGCAAAACGACGATACTAAAGATTCTCAACGAGCTGGAAAAAGCGGACAAAGGTGCTTTTACACTGGGAAGCAAAGTACATATCGGCTACTATGACCAGGAACATCAGCTGCTCCACATGGACAAGACATTGGTGGAAGAGATTTCAGACGTTTATCCTGATATGACAGGCACCGAGATCCGCAATGTGCTGGCCTCCTTCCTGTTTACGGGAGACGATGTTTTCAAGCGGGTACATGATTTAAGCGGCGGCGAGCGCGGTCGTCTCGCCTTGGCAAAGCTTATGCTGTCAAAAGCAAACTTTTTGATTCTGGATGAGCCGACGAACCATTTGGATATCACTTCCAAGGAGATTTTGGAGGAGGCTATCCGTAATTATACAGGCACTGTCCTCTACGTCTCCCATGACCGTTATTTCATCAACCAGACAGCCTCCAGAATCCTGGAATTAAAAAACAGGACATTGATCAATTATATCGGAAATTACGATTATTATCTGGAAAAAGTAGAGGAACTGACGAAAGCATACGCTTCCTCTCTCGCTTCTGATCCGGCTGATTCCGCACCGAAACAGCCTTCCTCCAAAACGGATTGGGCAAAGCAAAAAGAAGAACAGGCAAAAGAGCGCAAACGCCAAAACGAACTGAAAAAAACCGAGGACCGCATTACCGAACTGGAAGAACGGGATAAGGAAATTGATGAGCAGATGGCATTGGAAGAAGTATTTACCGATGTCTCCAAATGCGTCCAGCTCAGCAAAGAAAAAGCTGCTATTGCAGAAGAATTGGAAACACTTTATGAAAAATGGGAAGAACTCTCCGAATAGAGGGTTCTTCCTATTTTTACATGATGTTTTTTAGGTTTACTTTCATTTTCTGGCACAAAGTGCATGGTTGTTTACCCCATCCACCCACAAAGTGATCCCAGCTGTTTCATAAACACGGACAATATGGGAAAGTTCTCCTTTGTCAGGACAGATTTCTGAAAACAAATTTTTCTGTCCCACAAAAAAATCTCTATGGTAGCATTTTGTCCTCCTGTCTCCAAAGATAGCGCCATAAAAGATCTCTGCTTCTACCAGATCCTGAAACATATGGCTTCCGTAACTGAGCTCCGGCATATATCCTGCCCTGTTGTCTGATACCTCACAAATGCCGCAGAAACCGGAAATGTCGGCAAATCGAACCGGTACCCCTAACTCAGGGGAGGATGTGCCGATCCGCCCCGGAACAGTTAAG
This sequence comes from Lachnospiraceae bacterium, assembly GCA_022776305.1. Lineage (GTDB taxonomy): Bacteria > Bacillota > Clostridia > Lachnospirales > Lachnospiraceae > Choladousia. Next base: position 7,104 of record JALFIB010000015.1, on the reverse strand, counting down.
AGAAGTTTTTTACCTGTATTCTTATAGAAAGCATTGATCTTACCGATCACATCTGCCACTTCTTGCTTCCGGATGTAAGGAAATTCATAATATTCTTTCGGCTCTATCTGGACTATGACATCAATATCCGTTTCTTGGGACTGTCCCATCGAAGATTCTGTAATCTCAAAAAATGTATCCTCTTCTTTTCGCTCCGGAATATCCATGCCCTCATCTCCTTTGCCCACATAAAGCGGACGGCACTGCAAAAGATTCACAACAAAATCCTCACCTTTACTGAGATTCACCGTATACTCAATATCCACCGGATTCCCGTATGCTTTCTGCAGTTCATGGAGAAGCTCTTTCATCATTTTTGTAAACTTCCTGTTGGCAAGCATCCTCTGACAGCTCACGAAATAAATATCCCTGTATCTTCCCATTTCCCGCAGCCTGTCCTCTGCCTCATAATCGTGCTCAAGAACAGTGTTCTTATACCATTGAGGCAGATATGGCAGCAGCTTCTCCAGCGCTACCTCCTCAAATTTATTTTCTGCCATATTGATCACGTCGATCTTATGCTGAGAAAACCTGTGTTTATCTGCCACCTGAACCAGCATAGTCACTTCAGGACGGTCAAGGTTCACTAACCTTGGATAATCGTTTTCCGTCCTGTCCACAGCTTTCGTGCCAAGCCCCATGACAAGCCTCAGCATACCGGCAGCGGGATCCATGTCAGGCATCCACTTATATGCGCTGTAGCTGTATCCTACACCGGCTGTACATGGCATAAAATACGGCCCGTAATAAGAACCTGACACACGCTGTACAAGGATCGCCATCTGTTCGTCACAGTCTGCAAGCCCTCTTGTCTTTCTGTATTCCAGCGCAGAAGCATCCATGGTGCTGGCATACACGATCCTGACTGCATTCTCAAAATACTCTAACCTCTCTTCTATTTCTCCTCGATTTGGGCAGAATACTGACTCATATTTTCCTGCAAATGCGTTTCCAAATCCATCCTCCAGCAGGCTGGATGAGCGGACAATGATAGGATTTTGCCCAAAATACTCCAGCATATTGCGGAATTTTTCCCGTATATTATTTGGAAACCTACCTTTCAGCAAGCCCTGGCGCAGTTCTTCTGCTGCTTCCAAAAATCCCTGCTCTGTTTTTTGCCGGATCCGTATTTCCCAGCATCCGTTGGATACAATATACGTATAAAAGACATCGGATCCGATATAGAATGAATCATGCTGCTCACTGTGCTGGTGGTAGCCTGTGAGTTGTTTGTCAACAATCTTTCTGGCAAGAAGCATACCGCAGGCTTTACCTCCGATCGCACCGCTTCCGATCATCCTGTCCCTGATTTTAAAGTAATCCTTCGGCTCAAAAAATTTTTTAATCAGCTCGTGCATTCTGGGATCTCTTGTCATTGTACTCTCAATGATCATATTTTCCGTATCTTCCCCAAACCTGCCTTCTTCCAGATCCGTCTTTGCTTTTGCAAAAAAACGGTCGTGGCTGTCAACTGACTGGTCTTGGTGGTATCCTGAGGATGTCTGGATCAAACTGTAATACCTGCTGGTAGCAATGCCATCTACGAGAGGCACAAAGCCCTCCCTTTCATCTTTACAGCAGTGCGGAAGAAACATGGTAGCCGAATATCTGTTCCATACTTTGAGGGGATGTACGTAACGCACCTCACCGTCTGAATATACATCAAGGAGCAGCTGTGTCGTTTCACGGATCCTTGCCACCGCCTCAAAAGAATGTCTTCCCCGGATCAACGGGAAAAAGGCTACTGTATCCAGCGTAAACAAATAAGGGCAAGTAACGCAGAAAAAGTTTCCCATCATCAAATCTGTATACCATGCAGACTGCAGCTCGGACAGGCTGTCAAAAATATAAAAGGCATCCCGTCCCTCCTTTGTAATGACATTGTGAATCGATACTGTGAATTTTTCAAATCCCTCATCCGGGTCAAATTGATACGTCTTTACTCCATCCATTTCCGGAAGGATTCTCTCATGCTGGGCAAAACGGATGTAGATCAAGTTCCTTTTATCTTCCAGTGCCTGCCTTACAAATGGAATGACAAAATACCGGTATTCCTCCAGATCTGTCACTTGCCAGACAACGTTATCCCCCAAGCGTATATAATCCAGAACACTGTCTAGTCCCGGCATGCCGCTTTTTACCTTCTCAAATGCTGCCATGGTATTCCCCCTTTTTTTATTTACGTTGTTGGTATTTATGTACCTTGTATATACTTAAAGGCAAAAAAACCTCCCGGCAGGACTTCTTTGTCCCACTAGAAGGTTTTCTCTTTAAGCTTATAAAAATTTTTATGAAGTTTCACTCAGCTCTCTAACGGTACATTTAATTAAAAAACCTTGGTCCCATGTAACCTATCATACCGTCCACCTGTACTTCGTACCAGCCTTCCACTTCTCCACGGAATTCTACTGTAGTTCCATACATATACTCGCCGATAATTTCGTACTCATAGCCCGGACCGCTTCTCAAATAACAAGATCCGGTAAGTGTTTTGTAAACAGGCTCCGGTTCTGTTGGTGGCTGGGTCTCCGGTGTAGTCTGGGGCTTCGTTTCCGGTGTAGTTTGCCGCTGGGTTTCTTGCGTGGACTGCCGCTGGGTCTCAGCTTCAGTCTGTGACTCGGTTTCCGCAATATCCTTTTTCTCTTCTACCTCAGAGAGCTTTTCTGTTTCATCTGATTTTTCTGACTCGCTTATCTTTTCGCTTTCTGCTTCTTCTTCCGTTATCCGTCCGTCTTCCGTTAAGATCTCGATATTTTGTCCGGCAGTAGGCGAATCATAATTCTGATATACCTTTACACCGATAAAGACAATGAAAAACAAGATCACAGCAGCCAGAGCTAACATAAAATAACGAAGATAATCAGATAACCATTCTTTAAAATTTTTCATGATAACCTGCCTTTTTTACCAGAACATTTTTACTGCTTTTTTTATCTGGAATCCAAACCACAGCGCATACACAAAGAAGATCGTGATGGCTATCATATAAGGAATAGCTCCGATTTTCTTCGTATAGTCCTGCAGCAATCCGATACCGCCGCATAAGATCGCAACAATACCAAAAACAAGCTGTTTCCTGCCAACATAGTGGATATAGCCGGCCACATCTTTACATTTTTTTATGTCAACATTCTGTGGAGTCAATATGTTCTGTTTTAATTTCCCTGATTTTGCCATAACCAGATATAAATAGATAACGTACACACCACTTCCTACGATCACGGCATCCATCAAAGCATAAATCGAATCTGTATTCAATTTTTCTACCCCCTTTTCAGTTTAGAATCCTCTCTAATGTTTAAGCTATTCCAAGAAATTCTTTCACTGCCTTTTCCATTTCATCTTTTTCAATCACTTTATCATGAAGTACCGGAGCATTCCGGATCTCTTCAATGGCTCTTGGCACAGCCGTACCTGAAATGCGGCTCAGTTCATCGATCAAGTCAAAGTCATCCATACCACTGTACTTACTGTCAATGGCTTCCATGACACTGCGGGCAAATTTATATGGGCTTGCCGTTGATGCGATTACCGTAGGAAGATCCGTTTTTGACTGCCGGAAGTATTTCCTGCAGACAAAAGAAGCAACAGCTGTGTGGGTGTCAAGCACATAACCTGTTTTCTTGTAAACGGCAGCGATCTCTTCTGATGTCTCCTCGCCTGTGGCAAAACCACCTGCAAAATCCTCCATTCGTTCCTTCATCTCATCTGTAATGGTGTATCTGCCTTCCTTAGCCAGCTGCTGCATCAGCTGAGCATTTTTTTCGGCATCATCCCCGGCGATGCGGTAGATCAAACGCTCCAGATTGCTTGAGATCAGGATATCCATGGACGGTGAGGAAGTCAGGATGAACTCCCTATTTTTGTCATAAACGCCTGTCTGGAAGAAATCATACAAAACTTTATTTTCATTTGATGCACATACAAGCTTTTCGATAGGAATTCCCATATTCTTCGCATAATACGCTGCTAAAATATTACCGAAATTTCCTGTGGGCACTACCACATTCATCTTATCGCCCGGTTTCAGTGCCCCGGAAGAAAGAAGCTTTCCGTATGCATACACGTAATATACAACCTGTGGGACAAGGCGGCCAATATTAATGGAGTTTGCAGATGAGAAGCAAAATCCCTCTCCAGCCAGTTCTTTTGCAAGTTCTTTATCAGAAAAAAGCTTTTTCACACCTGACTGCGCATCATCAAAATTGCCATGTATGCCGATGACACAAGTGTTTTTCCCCTTCTGGGTCACCATCTGCTTTTCCTGTACGGCACTCACTCCGTTTTTCGGATAAAACACGATAATACGTGTTCCCGGCACATCAGCGAAACCTGCCAGCGCAGCCTTCCCTGTGTCTCCCGATGTAGCCGTCAAGATCACGATCTCTTTGTCTTCTTGATTCTTTTTCGCAGCAGTAGTCATAAGATAAGGAAGGATCGACAATGCCATATCTTTAAAAGCGATAGTGGCTCCGTGGAACAGCTCCAGATAATATTTACCATCCACAAACTTAAGCGGTGCAATCTCTTTTGTGTCAAATTTTTCGTCATAAGCATGATTGATACAATATTTTAATTCTTCCTCCGTATAGTCTGTAAGAAACTGCTTCATAACAGTGTATGCCGTCTCGTGGTATGACATCCCCGCCAGTTCATCCAAGGAAACATCAAGCTTCGGGAGGGTTTCAGGAACAAACAAACCTCCGTCATCTGCAAGCCCTTTTAAAACAGCCATAGAAGCAGTTACCTTGTTTTCAGCGTTTCTAGTACTTCTGAACATCAAATCCATTTTTTCATCCTCTACTTGTATTAAATTCATTTTCTAACGAGTATATCATAGAAAAAAGGCTGTTGCAACGAAAACAACAGCCTTTTCTCACACATTCTTTTCTTTAACTATTCACATAATCCTTGAACGTGAAATACTCATGGCCTCCGTATTCAAACAATTTTACTAGGCTTGAATCAAACCAGCTTACGTTTGAAACATCCGCAGAATCCCGAGCAACAAAGAACAGCGCTCCTTGTGAATAGTCCTCTCCCTGAAGTACCCGCTCTACGGCATCAACGGTAGAGTCCGTGATGGTGCAGGAATAGATCCTCCCATCTTGGGTAGGCTGGAACTGATGCCCCTGCCATACGACTTCATAGATCGTATTTGGGAAATGTGCATCCCGTACCCGGTTCAGTACAACGCCGGCTACCATCATCTTGCTCATGATATCGCCGCCAGTTGCTTCTGCTTCAACAATCTGCAGCAGTGTATAATACTCATCGGATGACATCTGGTTTTCATATACCGCCTGCTGCGCATAATAGCCAAGCTCACTGGCAACTTCTGTGCCTTTTTCAATGGTATTCCTGTGGATCGCTCTTCGATCCACTCCGGAAACTCCTGCCAGTACCTCACCATTTGTGTCCGCAACGCTCACCAATCGTGTCTTGTCCGAATAACGCTCCATATCTGCCACTCCATTGACAACGCCCATCAGTCCTGTCTGGGCACGCTGCACCCTTCCTTCCTCCTCCGCCGAGGAGTCTACAGCGTATACACGTCCATATCCTTCGGTGTCAAATTCCGAAATGACAAATGCCATGCTGCCAACCATAAATATGCCGGCAAGTATCAAAGCAATATCCAAGATAAAACCATAAGTGAAACGTCTTGCGAAATCGCTAAGTGACCTCATTCCGTTTTGTAACAGCATCTTACTTCTCCTGTCTCTTCTTGTACAGCATCTCCCCATATCGCTGTACTGATGTTCCTTATCATATATACTGCCCTGCAACGTAACTGCATTATACAAAACTTTGAAACGATATGTCAATATATTTTTCATATTTTTGTAATATATTATTTATACGACTTTTTTCGTTCTTTCAAAATTGTATATTTTATTCAATTATATACTACTATATCTTTTATATTTTATGCATATTCACGTTTCGTTTTTTTCATTTTCAGCGTTTTTCACACATGTAAAAACGCCTATTTTTCCCTATTTTTCGGCATTTTCTGTGTTTTCATGTCGGTTCTCGGCATCTTTTGCTCTATATTTAATATTTTTGTAATATTTTGTAATTTTTTCTCGCAAAATACTAAGTGTTGTGCTTTCTCTTAATAAAAAAAGCAGGTGCACACTATATAGCGCAACCTGCTTCATTATCAGCCCTATTATCAAAAATTTTATCTTGTTCTTATGAGACCAGCTCATTTGGGCCAGCTTCTCCCTTTTGAAATAATAAAGCATTCTCCAATGTGGTAATGCTGATAGCCTGCAAAGCCTCCTCTGTAAAGAACCCCTGATGGGAGGTTACCATCACATTTGGGAAAGACAGGAGCCGGGCAACAGTAGAATGCTGAAGGATCTCATCAGATTTGTCCTCATATACCTGCCCGTTTTCTTCCTCATAAACATCCAATCCTACAGCGAAAAACTTGTTTTCCCGGATGCCTTGGATCAAATCTGCTGTCTTGATGAGGCCTCCGCGGGAGGTATTTACAAGAATTACCCCGTCTTTCATCTTCTTGATAGACTCAATATTGATCATGTGGTAGCTCTCTTCTGTCAGTGGGCAATGCAGGGAAATCAAATCTGATTCTGCAAGGAGTTTATCAAGTTCTACATATTGGACAAAATCCAGATTTTTATTTGGATATTTATCATATGCGATCACATCCATGCCAAACCCGCGGCATATATTGGCCATAGCAGCTCCGATCCGCCCGGTTCCCACAATACCTGCTGTCCTTTTGTAAAAAGACTTTCCCATCAGCCCCACAAGGCTGTAATTGTTTTCACGTACTTTAATATAAGCTTTATGTGTTCGCCTAGAAGCAGTCAGTGCCAAAGCCATGGCGTGCTCTGCCACAGATTCCGGTGAATAGCTGGGCACATGGGCTACACGGATTCCACTATTTTTTGCTTCTTCTAAATCAACGTTATTATAACCGGCACATCGCATCAGGATCAGCTTTACGCCGATTTCATTCAGGATCAAGATGGTTTTTTTGCCCAGATCCATATTGACAAATGCGCAGACCGCATCGTATCCCTCTGCTAG
>JALFIB010000256.1 GCA_022776305.1 Lachnospiraceae bacterium | reverse complement strand
AGCGATCTCTTTGGCATTGATTTCAATATTGATGCCTATCTGTGCTCCCGCAGCCTGTATGATCTGCGCTTCCTGAAGACGGACATTGTTGCCGGACGCAATACTGATCGTAGTATCAAAACCATCCGGATACGCACTCTGAGCCAATTCCTCTTTTGCTGCGTCCAGATCCAGATTCAAAGCATCCACAGTATCTGTTGTATTGTAAGGAATTGCATTGGGAAGTACCGTATTGGCCACTTCCCCATAACCAAAGGTAAGTGCCTGTGCGATTGCCTGACGGTCGATAGACAATGCCAGCGCCCGGCGGACATGTACATCTGAAAAATGCTCATCCAGTGTATTAAAGAACAATTCTTCTACTGTCCAGCTTCCTCCGGTAATCACTTTTGTCTCTGCACTGCTGTCGATCTCAGCTGCATTTGCATAGCTCAGTTCTGCCACTGCATCAATTTCACCGGCTTTCAGCTGATTGATCGCCTGATTGTCATCATCCACAACTTTATATACCAATTTTTCAATGGTAGGAGTGCCCTGCCAGTAATACTCATTGCGTACAAAAGTCAGATCCCCTGCTGGATCCCATTCCTCTACAACAAAAGGACCTGTTCCCACCGGATTCTGGAAAAATTCTTTCTCAGTCTTACCACCAAAATCCTTTGGAAGGATACCATTTGAGAAATTCGCCAGCTCAGAGAAAAATGGTGTATATGCCTGATTCAGTGTGATCACCACAGTTTTATCATCTGCTGCTTCAATAGAAGCAATATCAGCTTCCAGAGGAAGCGGACCTTCTACTGTGATATGTCTCTCCAGAGAAAACTTCACGTCTTCTGCAGTCACATCTGTACCGTCTGAAAACTTCAATCCATCCCGCAGCACAAAAGTATATACCAAACCATCATCGCTGATGGTATGTGACTCTGCCAGCCAATCTTCAATATCCCCATTCTCATCAAAGAGTACCAGCGGCTCAAAGATCTTGTCAATGGCAAATGCATTATTTTCTGTAATTTCCTGATGAAGATCAAATGATGTAGTAGATGCAGCTCTGGCATAGACAAAAGTAGGATTTTCCTCAGCATTTACAGAGACAGTCAGCATGGAAACTACCAAAGCCAAAGCTAATACGAATGATGTTCTTCTTTTCATAATCTCCTCCTATTTAACTATATTTCCCATCTGTTTAATATGGTTATTATAACATATCTTTAAATTCTGTCAAGATTCTCCCACACTGTTCGATTGACAAGCATTTTTCCAAATGCTATATTATTTTCATTGTAATCCTATCATCTATAAAGGTTTTATATTTCAGGAGACTCAAAATGGAAAAAAATGGTCACACAAAATATCCTCATTTATTTCTCCCCTTCCGCCTGCGAGGACTATCAGTCAAAAACCGTATTGTATCCGCCCCTCACGGAAGCCCTTTTATGTTTACCAGAGGTGCCGGTGACACACAGGATTTCAGTGATGATGCAGTATATTATTATGGAGCGATCGCCCGTGGTGGTGCAGGTATTGTGAATACCGGACATCTTGGTGTCGATCCCCGCTATGTGATAGGAAGGAATCGCCTGCATTTTGATTTCTTTTCCAAAGATATCCGCCAGCATCAGATTCCCGTCATGCGGCGCATGACAGAGCTGATCCACACTTATGGGGCTATAGCCAGCATGGAATTAAACCACGCCGGCGAATATTCCATACCACTGAACGGAGGCAGCGTTCCTGGACCTTGCGAAAAAACATCTGCATCGGGGAAAAAAGTCCATGCCATGACAGAGGATGAGATGAATCAGGTCGCTGACTGGTTTGCAGAAGCTGCCCGTGTTGGTATTGACGGAGGCTTCGACATGATCAATATACATATGGGACATGGCTGGCTGCTTAACCAGTTCCTCTCTCCCATGGAAAACCACAGGCAGGATGCATATGGTGGCAGTGTGGAAAACCGTGTCCGCTTTCCCAGACTTGTATTGGAAAAAGTCCGGAATGCCGTTGGGAATACAGTTCCCATCAAGATCCGTTTCAGCCTGAATGAACTAAACGATACGGGTTATTCCATCGAAGAAGGAATCCAGTCTGTCCTGCTTATGGAAGATCTTGTTGATCTGGTATAGTGTACTGCCGGAAAGATCTCTGCTCCCCTCAGTGACTGCTTTACCTTCCCCGTACAGTATCTCGGACAGGCTGTAAACTCCTATCTTGCCGGCGAACTTAAAAAACAGGCACATATCCCTGTAGAAGCTGTCGGTGCCATTAACGATCCGGAGGTAGCAGAACAGCTTCTCTTGGAGGGCACTGCCGATTTTGTGGGAATGGCCCGCAATTTTATTGCAGATCCCAACTGGGGGATAAAAGCGGCTCAGGGCAAACCGGAAGATATCCGGCCATGTATCCGCTGCGTTCGCTGTCTCAATGCCAACGGTGCTACAACTCTTGGCGAATGTACTGTCAATCCTCATCGTGTCCTTTACCACGAATCTGTGCATGAATTACCTGCAAAACCAAAACGTGTCGCCGTCATCGGCGGAGGCCCGGCAGGCATGGAAGCTGCTCTGGAGCTTGCCCGCAGAGGCCACAGTGTCACGCTTTTCGAACAGTCTGACCGGCTGGGCGGTACACTTAATTTTTCTGATTACGTATTTTTCAAAGACCGGATCAAAAAATACCGGGACTATCTGGTCACTCAGATCATTAAGTCTTCCGTAACAGTCCAGCTGAACATGCAGGCCAAGCCACAAATTCTGGCAAATGAAGGTTATCAGGATATCATAAATGCCACCGGTGCCAAACCTGTCATTCCGTCCATTTCTGGTATAAGAGCCTTGTTGAATGACGGCACTGCCCTTTTTGCCCGGGACATCTTTGGCCAAGAGCAGCATCTGGGACAGAGCATTGTCATCATCGGCGCCGGTGCAGTTGGCTGCGAAACTGCCATCCATCTTGCTTCTCTCGGAAAGGATGTCACTCTCCTTGAAAAGGAAACAGAACTTTTAAAAGACTCCCTTTTGGTGGAAGAACGCGAGGCTACTCTATTCTATCTGACGCATCGCTTTTCTCCTGATGCAAAAGATTTTCTTCACCTGCCTCCCGCTGATAACATACACCTTCGTTTAGGATATACCGCTATTGAGATCAGTGGGCAAACTGTAACCATAACACCTGCCGACAACAAAGCCGATGTAAAAGAGACAGTATTTTTTGATACCTTGATCCTGTCCGTTGGTTCACAGCCGGATGCCACCTGCCAGCAATCACTGGAGAAATCAGGCATCCCTGTTATTCCTATAGGTGATGCAATTCATTCCGGCAGTATCTACGAAGCCGTAAAGTCCGGATTCCGTGCTGCCATCCAGATTCATGGAAGTCTGTAATCCAATTGAATGTATCTATTGGTTTCTATGTACAGAGCGAGATACGCAAAGCGTATCCCGCTCACATTATTTTGTTCTGTTCCTCAGGCATCTCTTTTCAATCAGATTCAAAATCCCATACAATACCATGGCAATACAGCATAAAATGAATATTGACATGATCACCCAATCCAGCTTAAAGAAACTCGATGGCGTTTTGATACTATGTGATTTTCTCATCAACCGTACGGACAATGGATATAGCCCGTCCCATAGCTTTATGCCTCCTCTTCTTGCTTTTATTATACACAGATTTTCATACAAAACAACCGGATAACGCAAAGCTTTTTACGGTTTTGCGCCATCCGGTTCCTCTTCATCCCCTAGTATTTTCCAGCAGCCCTTGCCACCTTTTCCTTGATATTTGATCCTGCCATCCCGTTTCAGGACCCGTATCCTATAATTTACCCCGGACAAGCTAAGCCCTGTTTCCTC
>JALFIB010000281.1 GCA_022776305.1 Lachnospiraceae bacterium | reverse complement strand
CCGACGATCTTTCCTTCCAGTGGTAGGGATAAGATCTGCCCTGCAAGAGGCTTAAGGTCATATTCCTGCTGACTTGTGGTGACAAGATTGACTAGGATCTCCCCTGTAGTCTCAGCGCGGCGGAGGAGCAGATGGCGCAGGTATCCTTCGTGGGATATTTTATGGTAATAGGGAGCACCCTGCTTCTGGAAATATGAGAGTACGCAGCTTAAGATCACATTCATATCCGGGTGGACTAATTTGCAGTCAGCAGCAGTCAGTACGTCATAAGTACTTCCTTTTTTGTGCAGTCCCAAAGTCAAAGGGCCATCTTTATACGCATCTCCGAAAGAAAACTCCATTTTATTGCGGTAAGTAAATTCTTTCGGGCTGCGGCGGATCCCTTCGAACACGTAGTCCGGAGTTCCATTGGGATTTACTTGTCCTCCTTGAATCAACGCGTCATCCAAAAGAGCCTTGACCTGTGACTCTTTCATGTGCAGCTGCTCTTCATAATCCATAGTCTGGTACATGCAGCCTCCGCAGGATGGGAATATGCTACACTGAGGCGGCCTTATCTCCAGCGGTGATGTTTCCAGCACTTCCATCAGCCTGCCCTCTGCGTGGTTCTTTCTTTTTTTGTTTATCATGAACCGGACTTTCTGGCCCGGTATTCCATTTTTGACAATAACCCTGCCTTCCTCTGTCTGCACAATACCTTTATTAGGGAAATCGATCTGTTCTATCGTTCCCTCCATGATCTGGCCTTTTTTCAACTCTTCTCCTCCTTCTGCAGGACTTTTATCGGTCTTCTGCTTATGTTTCTCCGTATGATATCTTTTGGCCCTAACATCATCTTTTTCGTCGATATTGAGAGTGTGAATCTCGAAAAATCAATGTTAGGTTCATTTAGCTGATAGCTCATTTTTCTATATTCATCCCACGGCTGAGTGGGAAACAAAAGAAAGGACTGTCGCAATTTGTATGCAACAGCCCGTTTCCATCATTTTTATTCTTCAGCTGCCTCTTCTTCAGCCTTCTCAGCTTCTTCGGCTTCTTTTTCCGATTCTGCTTCTTCCGGCTTTTCTTCAGCTTCTTCTTTATCCCCGTCCATCTCCGGGAAATCATCATCCTCAAAGAAGTCTTCGAAGTCGTCATCGAAATCTTCTTCAAAATCCTCAAGATAATCCGGTGTGAAATAACGATACACTGCGTAAGCAATGGCTGCCACAGCACTCACAGCACCGATCACAGCTAAAATCCAAAGGAGGGTATTTTTATGCTTCTCGTCTTCTCTTTTCTGTAATGCTGCTAAAAGCTCATCAATTTTATTCATTTGCTACACGTCCTTTCTGTGAATTTATCATTCATTTCTGTTAGTATATCACAGCACTTGGATTTTTACTATAAAAACTTTTTGCTTCACTGCAATTTCACTTTTCGCCACGCTGCAATTTTATTGTAATTTCACTTTTCGCTTCACTGCACTTTTACTTATCACCACGCTGCGACCTGACTTCTCACTTTTTTACAATTTTACAAGTTTTGCAAAAGATGCGAACATCTTTTTGATCCCTACCCGGTCGAAATCCACCGTAACTTCAAAGTCGCGTCCGCCTTCCACAATACCCTTCACGGTCCCTTCTCCGAACTTCACATGGCGCACTCTGTCACCAACCACATAATCCAGTCCCTCGGATTTTTTCACTTGGAACTGCTGGGGCACGAAGGCCTTTGTCCGGAATGCTTCCCGCGCCTGCTGGTAATGGTTCTGCACTTTTTCCCGCTCTTTTTTGGCAGGTTCCTTGGGACGTTCCGGCACCTCTGACTTTAATAATTCCTGCGGTATGTCGTCAATGAAACGGGAAACTCTATTGTAATGCACCTCGCCTCGGACCATTCTCTGCCTTGCCGCAGTCAGGTAGAGCTCTTTCATGGCACGGGTAATTCCCACATAGCAAAGCCTGCGCTCTTCTTCCAGATCCAGTGGGTCTTCTGAGGCGATGCTCATATAGCTTGGGAACATGCCGTCTTCCATTCCCACCAAAAATACCACCGGGAACTCCAGGCCCTTTGCACTGTGGAGCGTCATCATAAGTACATGGTCCGGATCATCCTCCAGTTCATCGATATCTGCTACCAGTGCCACCTCTTCCAAAAATCCCCCAAGGCTGTGGGTTTCTTCTTCCTGACTTTCATCGTAAGCTGCCGCCTTGCTGAGAAGCTCATCAATATTGGCGATCCTCTCTTCTGCCTCGTCTGTGCCCTCTGCCTCTAATTCTTTTCGATATCCTGTCGTCTCGATCACATCTTCGATCAATTCTTTTACAGAATAAAACTCTTCCTTGCTGCGGAAAGTCTGGATCATCTGGACGAAGCTCTGCAGCTTCATGGCACTTTTCCCGATGCCCGGAATGGTCTCTGCCACACGGAGGGCATTATAAAAGCTTGCATCGTGGGCGATGGCATATTCCTGTACACGGGAGATGGTCGTGGAACCGATTCCCCGCTTTGGCACATTGATGATCCTGCGCACCGCAAGATCATCCTCTGCATTTGCGATTGTCTTCAAATATGCGAGGATATCTTTAATCTCTTTTCTGGCATAAAAGTTCACGCCGCCCACGATCATATAGGGAATATTTCCAAGCAAAAACTTTTCTTCAAACATACGGGACTGGGCGTTGGTACGGTATAAAATCGCACAGTCTCCATACTTCCATTTTCCACGGCTTACGTTTCCGTTTATCAGGCCCGCCACGTACTCTGCCTCTTCAAAAGCATTCATAAACTGGCGGAACTTCACACGCTCTCCGGCACCGTTTTCCGTCCAGAGGCGCTTGCTTTTACGGCCTTTGTTGTGGCTGATCACCTCGTTCGCCGTATCAAGAATATTCTGGGTGGAACGGTAATTCTGCTCCAGCCGGATCACTTTGGCATCCGGAAAGAAATGCTCAAAATTCAAAATATTTCCGATGTTTGCCCCGCGGAATTTATAAATAGACTGGTCATCATCACCAACTACACACAAGTTTCCGTATTTGGAGGCAAGCATGCTGACCAGCTTAAACTGTGCCGTGTTGGTGTCCTGATATTCGTCCACCATGATAAAACGGAACCGCTCCTGGTAATACTCCAAAACATCAGGGCAGCTCTGGAACAGCTCCACCGTTTTACAGATCAAGTCATCGAAATCAAGGGCATTGCAGCTGTGCAGCTGTCTTTGATACTCACTATAGACTTCCGCCACTTTTTTTAAGCGGAAATCTGACTGTACCTTTAATGCGTACTCTTCGGGGCTGACCAGTTCGTCCTTCGCCGATGAGATCGCGCTCATAAAAAACCGTTCTTTATAAAGCTTTGTGTCCACTCTCAGCCGTTTGCAGATCTCTTTTATCACGGATTTCTGATCATCGCTATCATAAATAGTAAAATTATTGGAAAACCCAATACGCTCTATGTAACGCCGCAGGATCCGCACACAGGTACTGTGGAAAGTTGACACCCACACACGGTCACCCTCCCCGTCCAGCATCCTGCTCACACGATCTCGCATCTCTCCTGCCGCTTTATTGGTAAAAGTGATCGCCATGATATTCCACGGATCAATCCCTTTTTCCTCCATCAGCCACGCGATCCTGTGGGTCAGCACACGGGTCTTGCCTGAACCTGCTCCGGCCAAAATTAAAAGCGGTCCCTCGAAATGGCAAACCGCTTCATACTGCTGGGAATTTAAAGAATCATATATACTCATGTTGTCCACCTTATCTGTTCGTGATTTATCGTCTGGCCTCATCTATTTTCCTTAACGGAAAAAAGATGTCCTGTTGGCATAAAATGCCTTGCTTACTCCTCAAACTCAGCGACCACTGTGTAACCGCTCTCGTCGGTCCTCACTTCTACCACAACGCCTTCCGTCACACTTAACCGCTCCCGGTTGGTGTAATTGGCCGACATAGCTACCGCCGGTTCTATGGTGTAATACCAGCTGGACGGAAGCACTCCCTCGGAAACCGTGATCTTATCCCCCGGCTTCACCAGCCCTTCCCGCTCCATCTTGAATTCCATTCTGCGCATAAAGACACCTCCCGTCTATATTCCGCCATTTCATTCTACCCGATACCCTCCATACTTTCAAGGAGAAATTTGCTGGTTTTTGAACAGGAGGATTTTGCTGATTTTTGAACAAAAGAAGTGTGCTTTACACCACCCTCAACTTTGCAGAACGACAAAACGCACACCTAAAATATATCTGCATATATTACTTTAGTTGAAAAAAAGGAGAGTGTCTATGAAAAAATCGTTGTTGTCCCTTTTACTTTCCCTTCTGATGGTCATCGCCCTATGTTCCGGTGTATCCTGCGCAGCGGAAGAAAAAAAAGAATTAACTCCAGTCACATTAAATGAAGTCGCCCACTCCATTTTTTACGCACCTCAGTATGTGGCCATTGAACTGGGATACTTTGAAGAAGCAGGTATTGACTTGACGCTTGTGACAGGGTTTGGTGCCGATAAAACTATGACCGCTGTACTTTCAGGTGAGGCAGATATTGGATTTATGGGTTCAGAATCATCCATTTACACCTATAATGAAGGTGCGAATGATCATGTAGTAAACTTTGCCCAACTTACCCAACGTGCCGGAAATTTTCTCGTCGCACGTGAAGAAATGCCAGATTTTGATTGGGATGACTTAAAGGGTAAAAATGTGCTTGGCGGACGCAAAGGTGGCATGCCGGAAATGGTATTTGAATACATTCTAAAACAGCATGATATCGACCCAACCACAGATCTCACCATCAACCAAAGTATTGATTTTGGCTCAACTGCAGCCGCATTTTCTGAAGGATTAGGTGACTACACCATTGAATTTGAACCAAGCGCCACCATACTCGAAAGTGAAAACAAAGGTTATGTTGTAGCTTCACTCGGTAAGGACAGCGGATACGTTCCTTACACTGCTTACAGTGCAAAACAAAGCTATATTAATCAATATCCTGACACCATTCAAGGCTTTACAAATGCTTTACAAAAAGGAATGGACTATGTACAGTCCCACTCTCCTTTTGAAATTGCAAAAATAATTGAACCACAATTTCCGGAAACGGATTTGAATACCATTACTACAATTGTAACCCGATACTATGATCAGGACACTTGGAAAGATAATTTAGTTTTTGAAAAATCCAGCTTCGATCTGCTTCAAGATATCCTTGAAACTGCAGGTGAACTAGAAAAACGTACCCCTTATGAAGATTTAGTAACTACTGAATTTGCCAAAAAGGCTATAAAATAATACAAGATTTTCCTAAAAATTCGATTTTTTGTACTTTTTCGGAGTAAATACACATTTTTGTTCTGATTTGTTAACAATTCGTTCAAAAATGAATCATAGTTTCCTCATATCTTTTTCCTATACTGTAATCGTTCAAAAGAAAGAACACTTTTTCATAAACTTTTTCCCCCTTGAGTCACAGCGATGTGGCTCTTCCTTTTTGTCTAAAAATATTTTTCTGCTCTTTCTTTAATCCCAAAAACTCTCTTCACGTTTTCTCTTGAATTTCCCCTTATATTTATTATATACTAATTTTATATTTCTATTTGCTACTCTATAAAGATTGGATGTGTATTTATGATTGATAAAAGACTCGTTCCTGTAAATGGACTAAAAAAAGAACCGTTTTCCGGATGTCATCATGGCATGCGATATTATTTCCTTTGTGATGATAGTAAAGAAAGCTTTACAGCTTTTGTTTATCCTGAACCATGGTGCTTTGAGCAAACTCCCGATGCGGAAAAGACTTCTGCATCCTTCCCTGTTTCTGAGGAAGGCATGGACGATGCAATTGCCTGGCTGTTTGAACAATATGAATCAAATAAAACAAAATGGCATGCAGCCGATCGTGACTGCATGCACATAGTAAATGATAATTTCTAGTTCATACCAATTTAAGAATTTTAAGAAATTCTTTTTATTCATGACACCTTTCAGTCACAATTGTTTGATAAGATAATTTCATACGATAAAGGAACTTCGAATTGTTCGTTGTTTCAATAAGTTAGAGGAAAATGGCTGCACACAGCATGTGCTGTCCGCAGCCATTTGCTTCGACCAAATAAATCAATTCTTTGACGTATCCGTCTTACATATCCATTATCTGATATATCCATTCTGATATGCTATCGTACGATTATAAGCATACAATTCCGCTCTTGTTGCCTGTATATAAGGTTCAACATAAAAGATTCCAAGAATACCAAATGTAATTGCCTCTAAACATCTCCAACCTAAAAATGATAAATCTAGCACAAATGCATTCCATTTTTGCCCCATCATCATATTTTTACTTATAAGAAATGCTTCTTTTCTGTTCATAGCCGGATTCTCTGCCAGAATATATGGAACCATAAGGTATTCATAACTCTTAATAATTCCCGGTATTACAAACAACAATGACCACAAGATTGTGTACAAATCTCTCAAAAAGATTGTCAGGATTATATTTCCATAATTTCCTGATTTAAACGCATAGGCTAATGTTCCTGCCTGTGCCTGTTCTGTCTGATTGGTAATAAAAAATCTACATCCACCAACTTCCAATGCATTCCCAACAAAGATAGACAACACAAGCAATACCAGCCCACTAAGTGCTGCTATGGCCGCCACTACCAGTGAAAATGCAATTGCTTCTGCACTTCCTCCGGAATTATATCCATCGGATATGCTCTTTGCCGCATTGCCTCCACTTCCAACTGCACTAAATATTGTCATAACAAATGCAACAAGCACTGCTGTCCAATAATTTCGTTTAAATGCAAATTTTGCTCTTGTTTTTAAATCTGCTCTCGTCCACATATAATTAGGCCTCCTCCATTGTGTCTAATACATAAACTGTTGCCTTTTCTCGTCCATTATATCATGCACGATTCTGATTGTACAGATTATTCCAAATCTCTACGATAATCAATATCCTTTAATTCTGCTTCATCTATTTC
>JALFIB010000240.1 GCA_022776305.1 Lachnospiraceae bacterium | reverse complement strand
TTAACACTCAACTTTTTTGACTGATTATAATCAGGAGGTACGATTATGGATGTCAAAACCTGGTACACCCAAAATAACATCACAAAAGCTTAGAAACTGTGTATTCCATAACTTTGACATGGCAACCATCATTAAAAATGGCATCCTCTCTTTTTTAGGAAATGCATCAAAATAAATACGTTTTATATCCCTGTTGCTTAACTTTATGTTCCGGCATATTCAAAAGCAACTTTGCCTCTGTTCCGGAAAATGCCTGTTCGCAAGAATATCCCGCTTTGGATAGTGCCTCTTGAAGCAGATTGTTGATATTTGTATCATCCTCTACAATCAGTATTTTCTTCATGATTGTTCACTCCTCTATTTTACTAATCAAAAATACCATATCATTCAACCCTCGCAATAAAATTGTTTTTTCATCCAATGTTTAAAATGGTAACTGTCACCTTCTGTCAAGTAATAGTCCGAATAAAGGAATCGTATGATATCTGTATCACCAAAAAGATCAAAAATCCACCCATCCCACCCATCTTCAAGAGGGAAGTCGCTACTTTCCATTAAAAATCGGGACTCTTCAACAATCAAATACAACATCAGCTCCTCAAGAACACTGTGTACTACAAGTTCTGTCCCACAATGAGCCATTTTACGAAACCAAACAATCAAAGCATGCAATGCATACAAAAACTCATAGTCATATTCCATGTAAAATTGCTGTGGCAGAATATCTATCAGATACGAAACTCTAATCTGTCCTATGTGAGTCCCTTTCGGCATCTTCAAAAGCTGTGTCATATCCTCTTCTACATAATCCATCAGAATATCGCTTCCAATCGCAAAAGAAATCGCTGCTACTTCTCCAAAGCGATCTGCAAGATATTGCGACCATGCTTCATGACTTTTGTACTCCTTTATCTCTGACAGAAATTCTTCTCCCGCATTATCGCCCGGCAGGCTTATCCAGTTTAATGCCCTACAAACTCCTTTATACTTATCCTTGCGAATAGATTCTCCTGCTTCGTATCTGCACCACGTTTTTGTGCCAACACCTGCCCTTAATGCTGCTTCCTCTATTGTAAGATCTAATTCATTTCTTCTCGTTTTAATTGCTTTCGCCAATTTTTCATTCCCCTTTATTGATCTCTGTGGCATAATCCCCTCTCCTTTCTTTAGTGACTAGTCATTTTTTTGTCATTATATCACTTCCATTCTATTTGTCAATAACCATACGTAAGTATGTGAACAAAAAAGACCCTGGGGAATTGCTTCCTCAAGGTCTAACTCTTTATTTGTTATAGGATAGTCGATTTTACACTAAACGGGATAATGACTATCACACCATTACAATTTTTTTATTCAAACTCGCAAATAAAATCTCGTCACTATACTTTCTTGTATCGGTATTATGGTTCTATTTGGTTTTATATGTGTTCCACTGTCCTAAGTCCATAGGCTGTACTGAACGGTGTTATCAGACATCATCTTTCATAATGTGTCCACATACGGATAATCTTTACATATCCTTCATAACCAATTTCTTCATGTGTGTTAGGTTCTTCTATAACCTGAAATACAATCCTGTGCTGAATATTGATTCTTCTAGAACAGTATCCCTGTAAATTCCCTACCAGTTTTTCATATGCCGGAGGATTCTGAAACGGATTCTTTTTCATAATCTCAATCAATTCTTTGGCTTTTTTATCCAACCCACAAGATTTCAGATTCTTAATATCTTTAGCAGCCTGTTTCGTGTAAATAATTCTGTACATTACCAGTCAACCTCTGATTCATCAAGGCATTCGGAAATGTCCGTATTTCCACCATCTATAATAGATTCTGTCATGCCAGGAATAGACATCAGATACAGCGTTTCTTCAATCGCTTTCCAGTCATCTTCACCAATCAGAACCGCATTTTTTCCCCTTGTATTTGTAATGGTTATCGGAGTACAACTTGCATTTACATCCTGTATCAACTGGTAAATATTCTCTCTGGCTTTCGTTGCTGTAATCGCTGTCATAATATCACCTCTTTTTCTTTATTATAGCGTACGTTTAAACGTTCGTCAATTTATTTCTTGACTATTTATTTTCTGTTATCGCTGTTCAAATTCACTACTAACAAATTTGCTTCAAGGCATCAACAGGACGATTCTTCATTAGGCAAAAATCCCCATCCAAAACAGATGGGGATTTTTCTAATCGTATTTTTTATCATTCCTCGATCATATCGATCCTGCGCTGATGACGCTCTGCGCCGGAAAATTCTGTGTGCAGGAATGTATCCACGATCTTCACTGCCAGCCCCGGTCCTACTACGCGGCCGCCGAGTGCGAGCACGTTTGCATTGTTGTGCTGTCTTGTGGCTTCTGCGCAGAAACAGTCGGTACAGAGGGCAGCCCTGATACCCGGCACTTTATTTGCCGCAATGGAGATACCGATTCCGGTGCCGCAGATCAGGATGCCTTTGTCACAGCTTCCGTCTTTAATGGCAGAAGTTACCTTGCGGGCATACACCGGGTAATCCACTGCATCTGTACTGTCGCAGCCAAGATCTACATAGGGGATCTGCTCTTTATCCAAGTATTTTAAAATCTCAAGTTTTAATTCGTAACCGCCGTGGTCACATGCAATTGCTATCATATCATTGCCTCCTGTTCTTTCTCTATTCATCTTATCTGATGATATCTTTCATTCTGTTCCATAACAGCCTTTTTAGTTATTATATTAGTATTGCCTCTCCTACCACTGGGTATATTCCTGCATAATGTTAAGAAGCTCTTTTGCTTTTTCTGCGGTATGCTCCCCAAATACTGCGGAACCTGCCACGCAGACATTTGCACCGGCTTCCAGTACCTCGCGGATGGTGCTTTCTTTGATGCCGCCGTCTACCTGAATATCTGTCTCAAGACCCATCTGCAGCAGCTTCTGTCGAAGAGTACGGATCTTTCCGGTCATCTGCGGAATGTATTTCTGTCCTCCAAAGCCCGGGTTGACGGTCATCAAAAGAACCATGTCCACCTCTTCCAGCACGTAATCAAGGGCATCCAGCGGTGTGGCAGGATTCAGGGCAACCCCTGCTTTCAATCCGCAGTTTTTGATCTGCTGGATGGTCCTGTGGAGATGCTTAGTAGCTTCTGCGTGGACAGTGATCAGGTCTGCACCACATTTTGCGAATGTCTCAATGTAGCGCTCCGGCTGCTCGATCATAAGATGCACATCGAAAAAGCAGTCGGTCTCTTTCCGGATAGATTCCATCACCGGCATACCAAATGAAATGCTGGGTACGAACATGCCATCCATTACATCTACATGGAGATACTCCGCTCCTGCTCCTACTACATCTTGAATGTCTCTTCCCAGATGGTTGAAATCCGCCGCCAAAATAGACGGGGAAAGTATATTTTTTCTCATAATGTCCTCCTTATTCTTCCATGGATCATTTTATTTTTTATCTGATCCGACCAGTCTTGGCCTGTTTTCCTGTTTCCTAATCTACTACTCCTGATTTTCTTGAATCAGTTTTACTATATCTGACAAAACATTTTATACGCTTTCTATAAAACGCAGGAAGGCTGCCTGTCCTTCCGGCGTGCGCTTATATACACCGGCATGCTCAAGCACTTTGCTGAACACAATTCCTACCTCGTCCTGAATCACCTTGTCGATGGTTTCTTTCTGGAAGGAACCGTATTTTGCTTTTAGTTCTTCCACCCAGTCAGCATGCTTTCCAAGCTCTTCATCACTGGAAATATCCCGGCCCTCCAGCATAGCTTCTTTTAAGTGCTCCAGCTCGTCTTTCAGTCTGGCCGGAAGTACGGCAAGTCCCATCACTTCGATCAGTCCAATATTTTCTTTTTTGATATGATGGAGCTCTGCATGTGGATGGTATACTCCCAGAGGATGTTCTTTGGTAGTGATGTTGTTGCGCAAAACGAGATCAAGCTCAAACTTATCACCCCGTTTTCTTGCGATAGGAGTGATGGTGTTGTGGGGCTCTCCCTCCGTCTCAGCAAATATAAAAGCGCCTTCATCGGTATAGCCGCGCCATGCCCCAAGGATCTTATCTGCCAGATCGATTAAGCGTGATGTATCCTCACTGCTGATACGGATCACTGACATGGGCCATTTTACGATGCCTGCTTCCACATCTTCATATCCTTTGAATGTGATTTTTCTCTCAACCGGCGCTTTGGCCATAGCAAATTCATAACACCCGCCTTGGAAATGGTCGTGGCTTAAAATGGAACCGCCCACAATGGGAAGATCCGCATTGGACCCTACAAAGTAATGTGGGAACTGTGTCACAAAGTCAAGGAGCTTTCCGAAGGTAGCGCGTTCAATTTTCATTGGCACATGCTGGGAATTAAAAACGATGCAGTGTTCATTATAATATACGTAGGGTGAGTACTGGAACCCCCACTGGCTGCCATTGATGGTCACAGGTATCACCCGGTGGTTCTGGCGGGCCGGATGGTTCAGCCTGCCTGCATACCCTACATTCTCCATACAAAGCAGACATTTCGGATAGGAAGTCTGCTTTGCCAGCTTCGCCGCAGCGATGGCCTTGGGATCTTTTTCCGGCTTCGACAGATTGATGGTAATATCCAGATCGCCATACTCCGTAGCGGTTACCCACTTACGGTCTTTTGCAATGCGGTAGCGGCGGATATAATCCGTATCCTGACTGAATTTATAGTAAAAATCAGTGGCCTTTTTCGGGTCTTCCTCATACAGTTTCCAGAAACGGGCAATGACATTGGAGGGCCTGTCTACCAGCAAACTCATGACCTTCGTATCAAACAAGTCACGGTATCCCACTGTATTTTCCTCCAAGATCTTCTGCTCATAGGCGTAATCACAAATATCCCCCAAAATCTGCGGCAATTCCGATACGATTGCTTCGTCGCCTGCCTGATATGTAAGAATAGCTCTCTCGGCAGCTTCCTCCAGAGTGTCAATGCCGAGAAGCTCCAGCACACGGTTGGCTGTATAAATAGCGTCTTCATGAAGGATCAGACCTGTCTCCAAACCGTACTGCACGAATTTTGCTATACTGTCCTGAATCATATTTATTCCTCCTGCAATGAACGGACACCAGCTGCTTTGCAGCTTGTCACGGTCCTTTTACTTGTAACTGTTCAGAGCCAAGCAAAATTTCATAAAACAGGCGTAAAATGCATCGGATCTGAATCGTTACTTCATTTTTTATCTTACCATACTTTCTTGTATTTCAAAACTATTGTTTTCATTTTCTTACGGCAGTTTCTGTATTTGCAGCAGTTCTTGGATTTCAAGCACGCCGTTCCGGCAAGAAAAATCAGTTCTTTGTATAGACTTTTTCGATATTTTTTGATATTCTTTTTGTACTACAATAAATACATGCCTGTATGTATTTTTTCTTCAGCGGAGGGGTTCCATGAAAGAGCTAAAACTATATCGGAAGAGGATCATTCCGGAAGAATGCATCCTGCTGAAAGATGATGAAGTCCTTTACCACGATTCGGAAGTCATCATTACGAAATGGAATACGATACACCCCAAGAAAACTCTGCACCACGGTTATTCCTGTTATTTTCTTGAGCGTGGTTTTAAGGTAAGTAAGTTTTATGACCATGATGGAAATCTGATCAGCTGGTACTGCGATATCATCTCTTATTCTTATGAGGAAGAGGACAATGCTTATACTTTTACTGACCTGCTGGTAGATGTCATCGTCTATCCTGATGGGTTTGTCCGGGTGGTGGATCTGGACGAGTTGGCTGATGCCGCCAGAGACGGCTTAATCAGTGCAGAACAAATGCAGCTGGCACTGCGTCGGACAGACAAGCTCCTTTCTGTTATCTACAAAGGAGCCTTTGGCAAGCTGCAAAAATATATAGAAGATCAGGAAAACTGATCATTCCGGATATTCGATTTTTACTAAGGTCAATCCATGGGGCCGTGCAGTTTCTCCTGCGCGGCTCCTATCTTTTGCATCAAGGATCGCTGGAATCTCTTCCGGCTTGATCATTCCGCTTCCCACGCGCAGTAAAGTTCCTGTGATAATGCGGACCATATTGTAAAGAAAGCCATTGCCGCACACACGAATGGTGATCATCTCCCCATCCTGCAGCACATCAAGACTGTAAATGGTCCTCACACGATCTGTGACTTCCGGTTTATTGGTACAAAAGCTGGTAAAATCGTGGGTTCCCACAAGATACTGCGCAGCTTGGCGCATTTTTTCCGTATCAAGGTCCCAATAGTAAAACAAGGAGTAAAGGCGTGTGCAGGGATCCGGAAAACGCCTGTTGCAGATCTTATATTCATAAGTTTTCACAGTCTTGCGAAAACGGGGATGGAAATCCGCGGCTACCTCGCAGGACTCTTGAATCCTGATATCCTCCGGCAGCCTGGTATTCAGCGCATAGGAAATCTTTTCTGCCGGCATTCTGGCACTGGTGTCAAAAACTGCCACGTTTCCTTTGGCATGTACACCTGCATCGGTCCTGCTGGCCCCGATCACATGGATCTCCTCTTTCAGTAATTCGCTTAAGTGTTTATTCAGCTCACTTTCTATGGTGATCCCATTGGGCTGTACCTGCCATCCGCAGTAATTTGTCCCATCGTATGCTACCGTCAGTTTTACTCTTTTCATTCCATTCCCCATGTCAAGCGAATACTCACAATCCGCTTCGCTACTTGCTCATAACCGAACAACTGCTTTGATTCGATTAAAATAACCCCGCAAAAAATCCGATGCGGTTTATGAAAAACATTGCCACAAGGTACAAAAGAAGAATCAGGTACGCACCTTTATCCCGGCTTTTATATACGAGAGGTTTCATCTTCGTACGACCCTCGCCCCCGTGGTATCCCCGGGCTTCCATTGCCATGGCAAGGTCATTGGCGCGGCGGAATGCAGAGATAAACAGTGGCACCAGCAAGGGAATCATGTTTTTTGCTTTCTTGATCAGCCCGCCGGATTCAAAGTCAGCGCCCCGGGCCATCTGTGCTTTCATGATCTTGTCCGTTTCTTCCAAAAGGATCGGAATAAAACGAAGAGCAATAGACATCATCATGGCAATCTCATGCACCGGCACGTGTACCTTCCGCAGCGGCCCCAATGCCTTCTCCAATCCATCCGTCAGGTCATTAGGCGTAGTGGTCAGTGTCATGACGGAAGAACCGATGATCAAGTAAATCAAACGGATCGCCATAAATGCCGCGGTCTCCACACCTTCTTTTGTGATGGTTAAGATCCAGAAATGGAAGATCGGGGTCCCCCTTGTCAGGAATAAGTTAAATCCCACTGTGATCATCATCAGCAAGAAAATGGATTTCAAGCCTTTCAGCATAAATTTGAGGGGAACACGTGAGATATAGATCACTGCCCCCAGAAAAAGCGTCGCTCCCAGATAGGCTTCTACAGAGCGAAATGCAAAAAGGGAAATAATGAAAACCATGGTGCCTGCGAGCTTTACTCTTGGGTCCAGTTTATGAATGACGGAATCCGCCGGATAATATTGGCCTAACGTAATGTCTCTTAACATATTTGTCTTCTTTCTCTACTCGAATCATGAATTTTTACAGATGAATGATGTTGGAACCAAAAGATGCCATACGGGTTGTTTCGCACTTCATACTCCAACAATTCCGGCATCTTTTTATCATTCCGCGGTTGAATGCAGGTAGTCTAAAATGGCACTTGCTGCTTCTCCTACGGTAGTAGCGTCGGCAGGGATATCCCATCCCTTATCCTGCAGCTCATGCATTAGGTACGTCACCTGCGGCGCTGCAAGGCCCACCGACTCCAATTCCTTATAATGCTTGAATACCTCACGCGGGGTATTGTCAAACAGTACGTGTCCTTTATTCATCACAATGATCCGTTCCACATACCTTGCTACATCTTCCATGCTGTGTGATACAAGGATCACCGTTATCTTCTTTTCCCTGTGCAGCTTGGCCACTTGGTCCAGAATATCGTCCCTTCCTTTGGGGTCAAGTCCTGCCGTCGGTTCATCCAAAACCAGAACATCAGGCTCCATGGCAAGAATCCCGGCAATGGCTACACGCCTTTTCTGTCCGCCGGAAAGCTCAAAAGGCGATTTTTTATAATGTTTTTCTTTCAGTCCCACCAGCCTTAATGCCTCATAAGCCCGGGCTTCCACCTCTTCTTTGGAAAGTCCCAGATTCTTCGGGCCAAAGCATACGTCTGAAAAAACATCCGCTTCAAATAATTGGTGCTCCGGATATTGGAAAACAAGCCCTACTTTGCTGCGGAGGGCTTTCATATCATATCCTTCTTCATATATGTTTTTATCATTATAATAAATGGTTCCAGATGTGGCCTTTAACAATCCGTTTAAGTGTTGGATCAGCGTAGATTTCCCGGAACCTGTATGGCCGATCACGCCAATAAACTGCCCGTCCGGTATTTCCAGATTAATATCTGAAAGCGCGTGCTTTTCAAAAGCCGTGTCGGCACTGTATACGTAATTTAAATGTTCTATCCTGATTGCCATACCTGCTGTCCTCTCACAGTGCTTGTTTCCTTATACCAACCGGTTTCATTTTCAATTTCACCGGAATATTACAAACTTGTTTCACTTTCTCAATTTCATCAGGGCGTCTACTAGCTCTTCATTGGTCAATATTCCATCGGGAAGTTCAACTCCCGCTTTTTTCAATTCATAAGCTACAAGGGTAGCCTGAGGTACATCCAGACGATAGCTCTTCAGCTCATCTACGTGGGAGAAAACCTCCCTCGGGGTGCCCTGCATCACAATTTTTCCCTGATCCATAACGATCACTTTGTCCGCATGGATCACTTCTTCCATATAATGAGTGATCAGAAGGACCGTTACATGTTCCTTCTGATTTAGTTCCCGCACAGTGCGGATCACTTCTTTCCTGCCATTGGGATCCAGCATTGCAGTGGGTTCATCCAGAACAATACATTTGGGCCGCATGGCCACAACACCTGCAATGGCAACACGCTGTTTCTGTCCTCCGGAAAGGCGGTTTGGTGAATGGCTGCGGTACTCCCACATGCCAACTGCTTTCAAGCTCTCTTCCACCCGCTTCCAGATCTCATCCTGCGGTACTCCCATGTTTTCCGGTCCGAATCCAACATCCTCATCTACAATAGTACCAATGATCTGGTTGTCGGGATTCTGGAACACCATTCCCGCACTTTGGCGGATCTCCCAGAGCTTTGACTCATCCTTCGTGTCCTTGCCGTCCACATACAGCGTTCCTTCTGTAGGAAGCAAAATTGCATTAATATGTTTTGCCAGTGTGGATTTTCCTGATCCGTTGTGCCCTAAGATGGCGACAAAGTCACCTTCCTTCACATCCAGATCCACATCATCCACAGCGCGGGAACGTGATTCCACGTTGCCTTCTTCATCCATCTTCAAGTAATCAAATGCAATCTTTCTTGCCTTTATAATACTCATCTTATATCCTTTCCAAGGTACATTTTTTGATGCACGCCTGTCTGATTGCCTCAAATCCTCCGGGTCGATTTACCTTCTACCAGCTCAGCTTCAAAAATCTGCCTTCTCTCCACCGTCTTTTTCTTGATCAGGTCGAACAAAAGGCGGATGGTGGCCTCCGCCATCTCTTTTCTCGGCTGGCGGATGGTAGTGATGGATGGCTCATAAAAGCTGGCTAAAGGCAGTCCGTCAAACCCTGCAACGGAATAATCCTCCGGGACTTTTTTCCCTGCATCGAACAGGGCCTTACATGCCCCGATAGCCATACTGTCAGAAATAGCATAAATACACGTAAATTCTTTTCCGGATTCTAAAAGTGTTTTTGTCAGAGCATAACCGTTTTCCATGGAATACGTCGGCAGGCCGTCCTTCGACCATACCACAAGTCCTTCGTCATAAGGAATATCATGGCGCATAAGTGCCTGACGGTACCCTTTTAGACGCAGCATACCGATACTGGCATCTTCCCGCTCTGCCGTCAAAAGAGCGATCTTTTTGTGCCCACATCCGATCAGGTAGTCTACCATCCTGTCGCTTTCCCTCACGTCGTCCACGGTCACAGCTGCAAATATGTCGTTTGATGCAGTGGAATCCACCGTACTGATCACAAACGGCACCGTCAGCTGCTCCAGTTTTTCTTCCGTATGGCTGCTTAAGCCTCCAAGAAAAACGATCCCTTTCAGGCGTTTCTCTTTTTCCAGCTGGATCGCCACGTCCACTTCATCTTCAAACTCTTCCACATGCTGCAGCACAAAGGTATATTTCTTGCGGTTGATCTCCCTCTCAAAAACTTGGATCATATCAGCGAAAAAAGGATTGCTGATACCTTTGATCAGCACAGCGATGGTATTGGAATCAGACCGCTTCAGATTGCGCGCGCTATTGTTCGGTACATAATTGTATTTTTTTATCGTATCCAGAATCATCTGCTTTGTGGCATCATTGATATCGGGATGGTTGTTGATTGCTCTGGAAACCGTGCTGACACCCACGCCGCACAGCTTCGCCACTTCTTTTATCGTAATTTGTTCCATATCCTTTTTTCCACCAATCCTTTACGCTGTGTCAAATTATAGCAACTAGTTCATTAAAATGCAAGAAGCACTTCTTGTTTTATCAGGCAGTAGAAGCAAAAAAGATGCCGCAAAAGCCCTACCGGAAACTGGTCTGTACCGTAAGCTTTGCAGCACCTTTTTATTCTTTAATGTTTATTTGTCCTTCCATACACCGCAGCCATTTTGGCGAGTTTATCAGCCAATTCCTCTGTAAATTCCCCTTCTTTCATTCGCCAGCGCCAATTCTTTCCCAAGGTAGACGGCTGGTTCATACGCGCTTCTGCGCCCAAGCAGAGATAATCCTGCAGTGGTATTACTGCGGTATCCGCCACGCTGCCAAGGGTCAGGCGGATGAACGCCCATACCATCTCTTCGCGGCTTTGGTTCTGCAAATTCAGGTATTCCTCTGCCAGCTCCCGGTCTTCCTGCGTCAGTTCGTCATACCAGGCAGCCAGCGTCTGGTTATCATGTGTTCCCGTATATACAACACAGTTGTGTGAGTAATTGTACGGCATATAGTCCCCGGCTTCTCTGGAATCAAAGGCAAACTCCATGACTTTCATCCCCGGATAACCGGTATCTGCCACAAGCTGCATCACACTGTCTGTAAGATATCCCAGATCTTCCGCAATGATGGGCACCGTTCCGAACTGCTCCTGCAAAGCCCGAAACAGCTTCATGCCCGGCCCTTTCTGCCAGCTTCCGCCTGCCGCCGTCTTATCCCCGTAAGGAATCGCATAATACTCGTCAAATCCCCGGAAATGGTCCACCCGCACCACGTCGTACAGCTCAAAGCAATGCTCCATCCGGCGAATCCACCATGCGTACCCTGTCTTTTCATGGTAATCCCAGTCGTACAGCGGATTTCCCCAAAGCTGCCCATCAGCAGAAAATGCATCCGGCGGGCATCCTGCTACCTTCACCGGGCGGCGGTCTTCATTAAACTGGAACAGCTCCGGCTGTGCCCAGCTGTCCGAC
>JALFIB010000229.1 GCA_022776305.1 Lachnospiraceae bacterium | reverse complement strand
GAAAAGTCTCTTGAACCAAGGATCAGCCTTTCCTCCCCCATTTGCAATGTTTTTGCCAGATTGTTTACATCTTTGCATAAATGCTGGCCATCTGAATCGGCAGTGATCACACCTGCAAATTCTTCATAATCGTAATGTTCTTTATAAAAGGCCAGCCCTGTCTTCAACGCCTGGCCTTTTCCTTCATTTTTCTCGTGTTTTAGTACAACACACCCCATATTGCGGATTTTTTCAAAGCAGCTCTGACTGCTGCTTCCGTCATCCACTACAATAATATGTTGAAAGCCAAAATCTAAAAGTTCACGAACATAATCAGGAAAAATATCCGGAGGATCAAGAGCCGGAATCAATATTACCACCTTTTTCATAAAGTTGTGCATCCCTTCCCATATATGGTTCATGTGTCACATAATCCTTACAATTATAACAAATGAATTTACATTTGTGAATACACAACCTGTTCGCCTTTCCTCACAGAATCCGTCCGTCTTTTATCACCAGCTTCAGATCCAGACCACTGTCCCAAAGAAGCAAATTTGCTTTCTTTCCTTCTGAAATGGAACCGTACTGGTCATCAATACCAAGACTCTTAGCGGGGTTGATGGTCGCACATGCTATGGCATCCTCCAGTGGGATATCCATCTGTTTTACAGCCACCCTGACACAGTCAGGAAGAGTTGTAACGGAGCCTGCCAGTGCGCCGTCAGATACAAGCACTGCCCTGTTTCCCTTTACTTCCACATCAAGTCCCCCCAATGTGTATCTTCCATCTTCCATGCCTGCAGCACGCATGCTGTCACTGATCAATATGATCCTTTCACTTCCAAACATTTTAAAAGTAGCCCTGACTACGGATGGATGGATATGCACCCCATCACAGATCAATTCAGCCATTACATGACTGCTCTCTGCTGCAGCCCCCACTACGCCCGGCGCACGATGGGTGAAGGGCGGCATGGCATTGTAAAGATGTACTACATGGGAAGCCCCTTCCTCAAAAGCTGCCTTTGCCGTATCATAATCGGCATTTGTGTGGGCCAAAGATACGGTCACCTCATCTTTTACTCCCTCAATAAATGGTTTTGCATCCCCCTGCTCCGGAGCGATTCCCATGAATTTTACCAGGCCATGGGATGCTTTCAGAAACCTTTTGCAGATATCCACATCCATGGGAATGATGTTTTTCTCATCCTGTGCACCTTTTTTTGCTTTGCTGATGAAGGGGCCTTCCATATTGATCCCTACCAGATCAGCGCCACCCACTTGCAAGCTGTCCTGCCTGTCACGGAACTGGGCAGCATTTTCGAGGATCTGCTCCAACTGCTCTGCAGGAAGGGTCATGGTTGCAGGTGAAATGGCAGTCACGCCCACCGAAGCTTCATACTGTGCGATCTTTTCCAATGCTTCCTGCGTTCCGTCACACACGTCATAACCCTTACATCCGTGGAAATGCAGGTCGATCATCCCCGGAAGCAAATAGCATCCCTTTCCGTCGATCACTTCATCCGCATTACCCGTGACCTGAGTATTCCCTGTGACCTGCGTATTCCCTGTGGCCTGCGTATTCCCCGTAACCTGCGTATTCCCCGTGGCCTGAGCTTCCCCCGCACGTTCCTCTAACCATACCTTTATGATCTTGTCGCCTTCTGTGGCAACTGCTCCGGCAACGAATTTTTTTTCTTCCGTAAAAACCTTTACATTTTTTATAATCATAATGCTTCCCTCCGTTTTGTCACCAAATTCTTTAAGATGTTATAGTCAAAAGATGCCATCTTCTCCAAAAAGCTTTTCTTATGTCCTATTCTACCACCTTTGCCATGCCACTGCTATCCTTTATCCTATGCGCGGATTCAGATGGCTGTTTTATTTGCAGCATAAAGATAAAGCAGCTTCATCTGCCACTACCGTCACATCATTATGCATCTGAAGAATGGATGCAGGGACTGTAGGGGTAACCGGCCCGAAAAATGCTTTTTTCACGATCTCTGCCTTATCTTCTCCGCTCACTGCTACCAAAATCTTTTTTGCCTGCATGATCGTCTTGATGCCCATGGTATAGGCCTGTCGAGGTACTTCATCAGCAGACTCAAAAAATCGTTTATTTGCCTCTATGGTCCTTTCCTGAAGATCCACACAATGGGTTTCCTTTTCAAAAGCTTCTCCCGGTTCATTAAATCCGATATGGCCATTGTGTCCAAGACCCAGAAGCTGCAGATCGATCCCGCCCAGATCTGCAATCAATTTTTCATACCTCCTGCACTCTTTTTCTGCATCCGGCTCCATCCCATTTGGCACATTCGTATTTTCCGAGCGGATATTCACACGGTCAAACAGGTTCTTATGCATAAAATAATAATAGCTCTGGTCATTTTCTTTCGGCAATCCCCTGTATTCATCAAGATTTACGCTGTGTACCGCCGAAAAATCCAGATCGCCTTTTTTATACCATTCTGTAAGCTGGTCATAAATTCCCAAAGGAGTGGACCCGGTCGCAAGTCCAAGGGTACAATTCGGTTTCATGATAACCTGTGCGGAAATAATATTTGCAGCCTTGCGGCTCATATCTTTATAGTCTTTTGCTCTGTAAATAATCATTTAAAATTTCCTCCTATCTCGCTTTCAGAGTATTCTGGTCTTACTCTCCCTTCAGTGCCTTCAATGTATCCCCATGGAGCGTCACTTTTCTCTGTGCATCCATCTCAATATAATTCGAATAAATAAGGTCGATCATTAATAGTATAGGGAATTGTGGTGAGATCACATTACCATGGTCAAGATATTTTAAAGAGGGAACTAAAACCACCTCATCACAGAATTCCTGATATTCATCACTGTTTTTGGCGGTGATCAGTACAGTCTTCGCTTTTTGTTTGTGGGCTGCACGAAGCAGGTAGCGCACCTCCTCTTTCTCACCGCTGATGCTGATGCCGATCACAAGGCTGCCCTCATTTTGGAATACTGCCCGCATCCGCATCAGGTCACTGTCCTGAACGGAGTCGATCCCCACTCCGATACGCATAAAACGCAGTTCCATCTCTCTTGCCGCCACACCGGAACTTCCCCTTCCGCAGACAAGCACCTGTTTTGCATCGCTGATATACCGGCAGATACGCCCGATCTGTTCCTCACTCATCAAACTGTAAGTTTTATTTAACAGTTCCTGATAGGCATTCAGGACCATCCGGGTATGTTCTGCAATGGACTGCTTTTTCTCTACAAAGGTCTCCTCATACTGGTAAACAAATTCCCGGTAGCCTCTATAGCCACATTTTTTTGCAAATCTGGAAAGAGAAGCTTCTGACACATACAATCGTTCTGCGATTGCCTTTGCCGAAAAATCTACCAGTTCTTGGTTTTTTATAAAAAAATCAGCGATATTTTTTTCCAACGGCGTGAATTTCTCGTAATTTGATTCAATGATCGGTGTAACTGATTTGATATAATATTCCATATTTTTATCCCTATATGTTTTGGCAACTCATAAGATGGTAAAAAGCCCCCAACATTCCTGCATCATTCTTGTGTTCTGCAAATGCAATTTTCGTCTGGGAAGCAATAATGGGAATTAAATATTTTTTTACTGCAGCCTCAATTTTTTCTTCTAAAAATTCTTTCTGCGCCATGATTCCTCCCCCAAGTACAACGACCTCCGGATTTACTACATAACAGATATTTGCAATACCCATACCTAATGTATCTGCCATCTCATCAATTGCCTGCAGGCATTGTTCGTCCCCGTTTTTTGCAGCTTCAAAAATCCGGTACCCGTCCCACTTCTCTTCAGATTCATTTTTCCATAGGGCCACCTTTTTTGTCAAGATACTTGCTGCTCCCATGGTCTGGAAATCACTTTCTCCCATACGCATATATCCCACCTCACATGCGCTGTTGCCAAAACCATGGAACACTTTGCCCTCCCAGATCAGGCAGCCTCCAATCCCTGTTCCTATAGTCAGCATCAAAGCAATACGGCTTCCTTTTGCCGCTCCGGAGGTATATTCCGCCAGACCTGCACAATTCACGTCATTTTCCACCTCACATGGCAAATGGAAGGTCTGCTCCATCGTCTCTTTAAACTTTGTTCCCGCATACTGAGGGATCAAAGGTGCCGAGTGGAAAATCTCCCCTTTTGCAGGATCCACCATTCCCGCTGTTGAGATACAGATCCCGCTAAGTTCCATTTTGTTCTTGTATTGTCTTACGATTTCCACTGCCTTTGACAGTACAAAAGGGCCTCCCTTCTGGGCCTCTGTTTTTGTCTCTCCTCTTTCAAGGATGATCCCGTCTTCACTGATGATCCCGTATTTGATCGCAGTTCCGCCAATATCCACGCTCACATATTTCTTCATGAATTTTTCCTCTTTTATATAGGTATTTTCTCTGTTTGAGATGCTTTCCCATATTCTGGCATCATAACGATGTCAGGGTCAAAAGCCATTAACCACGATATCCGAACAAGTCCAACCTACAAAATGTTTGGCTCTGAACAGTTACATTTTACTTTAAAAATTGCTTTTTTTATACGCTCCGGCCCATTCACCGCAACAGCCGTGCGATGGCCGTCAGAAGGGTAACACACCAGAAAATCATCCTTTTTTAGTTGGACAAAACTGTTTTTTTCTCCTTCCAGAGGCAAAAAATCATCCTTTTCCACAAATTCCTTTTTCTCCATATTTTGGATGAAATTCAAGTCGATCTGCTCCATTCCGGCCAGCATCAGATGCACATCAAGGTATTTTTTGTGGGCTTCCCAAAACCTCTCCTCCGACACCGTTGTGGTGTATTCTACAATGTTCACAAACAGCCTCTCACCGTCTATTTCATGGCTTCCTTTCTCAAATGACGCCAGATCATGGGTTCTGGCATAATCAAAGCATTCTTTTATTCCCTCTTCTAAAAAAGAAAATTCTTCTATATGATCCAAATTTCCAAATACCATTTTCATTTCCTCCTTGTAGTTTACAAGGCACGCCTTAAGTAATGAAAGCATGCCTTTATAAATCTGCTTATTTGTTTTTATAGATCGTTGTGTTCGGTGCCGGTACAGAATTGTCTGATTTTATTTTTCTCCAGATATAGCTTGCCGGAATGCCGACGATCAATGATACTGCGATGGAGATAATGGAATAAGACCAGATGGAAACAGTACCTGCCGGAGCAAAATATTTAATTCCGATCATGACTGCTGACGCAGCAATAAATGCCAATGTAGTTCCAAAGGTGTTGGCAACCTTCGTAAAGGCGCCGAGGATAAATGTACCGATCAGGATGCCAAGTACAAGTCCCATGAATCCGTTAAACCATTCATATGCTGATTTCACTCCGCCGTTTGCCAGTACAATGGAAACAAGGATAGCAAAAATTCCAACAAACAAAGATACGTACTGTCCGATTTTTGTCTGCTTCTCAAAACTCAATTCTTTTTTACTGATATTGGCCTGAATATCCAGTGTCCAGCTTGCAGCCACGGAATTCAGTCCCGTAGACAGCGTGGACTGAGAAGCAGCATAAATAGCAGCCAGAAGAAGTCCCGTAATACCTACCGGAAGCTCAAAAGCAATGTAGGATGCAAAAATCTGGTCCTGTGCCGCTGCCGGCGGAAGCGCATTCTGCTGGTAGAATACATAAAGACCGGTACCGATCAGGTAGAATACAGTTGCGATAAAAATAGACAGGACACCGTTTGTGAGCATCATCTTGTTCAGTTTCTTGGTATCCGTTGTTGTGGTAAAACGCTGTACAATATCCTGACTGGACACGTAAGAACCCATGGTGTTAAATCCTGCTCCAATGATCATAAGGAATACGCTGTCTTTCAACAGATTCATATCAAAGATCGGCTGGTTTGCTGCAAGGAATTTTCCCTCAGCCGTAAAGGCATGGAACAGCGCGCCGAATCCGCCGTCAATATGGGCGATCAAAAAGACAAGGGCAAAGGTCACGCCAATGATCAGTACGGATCCCTGAATAAAGTCTGTCCAGAGAACGGATTTTAATCCGCCTGTATAAGAATAAATAATAGCGATCACACCCATAATGATGATCAGTAAGTTCACACTGATACCGGTCAGGCTTCCAAGTACCATACAGGGAAGGTACATAATAATGGACATACGTCCCACCTGATAAATGATAAACATTACTGCGCCGAGAATGCGAAGCCCCTTGCTTCCAAATCTCAATTCCAGATAGTGGTACGCCGTATCAATATCCAGCTTACTGTAAATTGGCAGGAAAAACTTGATGGTAAGGGGAATTGCCAGAAGCATACCAAGCTGCGCAAACCACATCAGCCACGTCCCTGCATAAGAGTTGCCCGGAAGTGACAAAAATGAAATCGGACTTAATAAGGTTGCAAAAATAGATACCGATGTAACCCACCACGGCACTGTTCCGTCACTTTTAAAGTATTCCTTCCCCTTCATGTCTTTTTTCGCAAAATGCAGTCCCGCAAAAAGAACCGCAGCTAAATACACGACTAAAATTACTAAGTCAATCACTGTAAAACCCTGCATAATTTTCCTCCTAAATATTTTAACAATAATATCCCTTAGTTTCTACAGATACTTTCTTTTTGCTGTCCGGATCATTTCTGCGGCTTCCTCTACAATAGGCATATCGCAATCCGTAAGCGATGCCAAAGGTTTACGTACCCCGCCCAGATCCAGATCTTCATTTTTCTTTAGAATTGCTTTGATCACGTCATACATATTTCCATGTGCGGAACACATTTTATAGATAATCGCATTTACATCATACTGGATTTCCATAGCCTCGCTCATTCTGCCTGCTCTTACCAGTTCATCCATTTTCAAGAATAATTCCGGCATTACCCCGTAGGTTCCTCCAATGCCTCCTTCTGCACCAATCACACGACCGCTTATAAACTGCTCATCCGGACCGTTAAATATGATGTAGTCCTCTCCTGCTGCCTGTTTAAACATCTGAATGTCCTGTACCGGCATGGAAGAGTTCTTTACGCCGATCACACGAGGATTTTTTCTCATCTCTTCAAACAATCCCATAGTCAGTGCCACGCCTGCCAGCTGGGGAATGTTGTAGATCACAAAATCCGTGTTGGGAGCAGCATCGCTGATATCATTCCAATACTGTGCAATGGCATGCTCCGGGAGATGGAAATAAATTGGAGGAATTGCTGCAATTGCATCCACGCCAAGGCTTTCTGCATGTTTCGCCAGCTCCACGCTATCTTTTGTATTATTACATGCCACATGAGCGATCACGGTCAAACGCCCCTTCGCTTCTTCCATCACATTTTCCAGAACAATTTTCCTGTCTTCCACACTCTGGTAAATACATTCTCCTGAAGACCCATTTACGTATACCCCTTTTACGCCCTTCTCTACAAAATATCTGGTCAACGCGCGAACCCTTTCCGGGCTGATCTCTCCGTTTTCGTCATAACATGCATAAAATGCAGGAATCACACCCTTATACTTCTCCAAATTTCTCATGAGCTTTCTCCTTTTCTTTTTTGTTTTAGTTTTTGGTTTCTGTTCTGGTTTTTGTTTCTGTTCTGGTTTTTGTTTCTGTTTTGGTTTTTGTTTCTGTTTTGGTTTTTGTTTTTCGTTCCTGTTCTTGCTTCTGCTTAATTTTTACTGTCCCTTTTCGTCAAGAGCTTCAGCAAAAGATCTTGTGATCAATTGCGGTCTGGTAATGATGGAACCAACTACTACACAAAATGCGCCCAGTTCGATCACACGTTTTGCTTTTTCCGGAGTATTGATATTCCCTTCTGCAATCACACGATGTTTTACATTTTTTATGATCTCACGCAGAATGGCAAAATCATCTTCTTCAATCTTCATTCCTTTGCTCTGCTTCGTATAGCCCACCATTGTAGTTCCAATAAAATCAAATCCAAGTGCATCGGCATGGATTGCCTCTTCTACTGTAGAACAATCTGCCATCCAAAGCTGTTCGGGATATCGCGCCTTCAGCTGTTTAAAAAAATCATCTAAGGTGACTCCCCCCGGTCTAACTGCTTCTGTTGCATCCATGGCAATAATCTCCGGCTTAACCTCCATCAATTCCTCAATTTCTTTCATGGTAGGCGTGATATAGATCTCACTATCATGGTAATCACGTTTCACAATACCAATGACCGGTAATTGTACCTGTGACTGGATCTCACGAATATCCTCTTTCGTGTTTGCCCGGATCCCCGCAGCTCCTCCCTGCTGTGCAGCCAGTGCCATACGGCCCATGATAAAAGATGAGTGCAGCGGTTCATTGGGAAGTGCCTGACATGATACGATCAGTTTACCTCTTAGCTGTTCTACGTTTTCGTTCATACTTTCCTTTTGACCTCCTGATTCTTTTTCTTTTTGTGATTCACTTTGTAATGCTCTTTGTGATTCACTTTGTGATGCTCTTCGTGATGCTCTCCGCGATTCACTTTGCAACTCTTTTTGTGATGCTCTTTGCAATTCTCTTCGCGATTCGTAGCTTGAGTATACTTACTAAAAATTTATTTTCAATAGTATTTCGCCCTTCTGAAAGTGCTTTCAACGTTTTCTAATTTTGCCCGGAATCCTGCTATTTACAGCCTTTTCCTTTTAGTAAAAACGCTCATGTTTTAGCAGCTTCTTTCATTGTTTTTCAGTATTTCCGATTCCTGCTAAAGTCATACTTTTTTTCGTGTCGTTTCTGCCTATAAAGCTATTGCTGGATAGATTGTTCCGCTACACATAAAAAAGTGTGCTTCGCACACTCTCGCGACTTTATAAAGTGTCAAGAAACACACTTTTTTCGCGCCGGATGCGTTTTGCGAAGCAAAAAAACTCATCACGCATCCGTGCGCATCTATGCACGAAGTGCTTTTTGTGTCATAGGAAAGGACTTTCACGCTTCAGCGTGACAAGGTCTTTCCTATGACATAAAAAAAACCGCAAAACAATGCGGTTTTTGTCTCATCACAAATATCCTGCAATTATTTTGCGGCAATAAAATCTAATTGATACGGA
>JALFIB010000191.1 GCA_022776305.1 Lachnospiraceae bacterium | reverse complement strand
TGCTTCTTCTAAATCAACGTTATTATAACCGGCACATCGCATCAGGATCAGCTTTACGCCGATTTCATTCAGGATCAAGATGGTTTTTTTGCCCAGATCCATATTGACAAATGCGCAGACCGCATCGTATCCCTCTGCTAGCTTCGCCGTATCCGGTGTCAGGTCCGGTTCAATAAAATGCACATCTATCTCTTGGAACCGCTCCTGTGCCAAATCTTCCTTAAAGTACTTCTCATCATAGCTTTTTGTACCGAAAAACAGTATTTTCATCATGATTGCCTCCTTTTTTATTATTGTAAACGTACAGAGCCACTCGTTTTTGAGGATGGCTCTGTACAATTACGATTATTTACATCTTTGGAGGTTCTCATTCATACTGTTTTACGCTTCTGCCATGTGGTTGATAGCAGTTAAAAGTGCGTCAATGGAGGCCTTTATGATATCCACGTCAAGTCCTGCTCCCCAATGGATCTTTCCTGTCTTGTCCTTGATTCCCACATATGCAATCGCACGTGAACTTGAGCTCTGTTCCAGTGCATGTTCTTCATAAGTAACAAGATCATATTCCAGACGGAAGTGCTTCTTCATTGCATTGCTCACTGCATTCAGACGACCGTTTCCTGATGCAACGATGACATTTGTCTTTCCGTCATAGCTTGCGGTAACCTCAGCAATAATACCGTTATGCTGTTTGAAATGTACTTCCTCGATCTGATAGGGCTCCGTAATGTTTTCAAATTTATCCTTAAAGAGTTGGAAGATCTCTTCCGGTACAAGTTCTTTATGCAGCGTATCGGATGCACCTTTTGCCACATATCCCATAGCCTCGCGCATCTTCTTCGGAAGCTTCAGACCGTAATGCTGCTCCAAAATGTAACCTACGCCACCTTTTCCGGACTGGCTGTTGATTCGGATCACGTCTGCATCGTAAGAACGTCCGATATCGGTTGGATCAATGGGAAGATAAGGAACCGTCCATGTGTCGCAGTGATTTTCTTCCCGGTACTTCATACCCTTTGCGATCGCATCCTGATGAGAACCGGAAAATGCAGCGAATACAAGAGCACCGCTGTAGGGGCTTCTCTCATCTACCTTCATGCCGGTATACTTCTCATACAGTTCTGTAATCTCAGTCATATCAGAAAAATCAAGTTCCGGATCTACACCCTGGGCATACATATTCATCGCCAGTGTGACAACATCCACGTTTCCTGTCCTCTCACCGTTTCCAAAGAGAGTTCCCTCAATTCGGTCAGCGCCTGCAAGGATACCCATCTCCGCATCGGAAATACCGCAGCCTCTGTCATTATGGGGATGAAGAGAAATCACTACATTCTCTCTGTATTTCAAATGTTCATTTACGTATTCTACCTGACTTGCATAAACATGGGGCATAGACATCTGTACGGTGCTCGGAAGGTTGATAATGGCTTTCCTGTCTGCCGTCGGTTTCCACACATCTAAAACTGCGTTGCAGACTTCCACAGCATAATCAATCTCTGTACCGGTAAAGCTCTCCGGGCTATATTCAAAACGGTAATTTGCCCCTTCCTCTTCCGCAAGTGTTTTCAGCAGTGTCGCGCCCTCTACGGCAATCTGAAGGATCTCTTCTTTTGACTTGCGGAACACCTGCTCACGCTGTGCAAGGGAGGTAGAATTATAAACGTGTACGATAGCATTTTTTGCTCCCTTTAAAGCTTCAAATGTCTTACGGATAATATGTTCTCTTGCCTGCGTCAGCACCTGTACAGTTACGTCATCCGGAATCAGATCTTCCTCGATCAGTTTTCGAAGGAATTGGTATTCTGTGTCAGAGGCAGCCGGGAATCCAACCTCAATCTCTTTAAATCCAACACGGACAAGAAGTTTAAAGAAATCGATTTTCTGTTCCAAAGACATCGGTACAACAAGAGCCTGGTTTCCGTCACGGAGGTCAACACTACACCAGATAGGGGCATGGTCAACATACTCTTTCTTTGCCCAGTTCAGGCTCTCTACCGGAGGCATAAAATACTGTCTCGTATACTTTTTGTAATTCATCATGATCGTTTTCTCCTTTTCTTCTTAAAATAATCGTAAAAAAACCGCCTCTTTGGCTTTTGCCAAGAGACGGAAGATATCGAAATCTTTCGCGGTACCACTCTCATTTATGATCGCTCATACACTCACCGGATAC
>JALFIB010000181.1 GCA_022776305.1 Lachnospiraceae bacterium | reverse complement strand
TAGCCACCTTTTTTATTGCAGCAAATTAAATTTGAAGGAGGTAACCATGAGAAAATATGATATGATTTCCGCTCTGGCAGAGTACACAGCAAAAGAACTAGTACGGAATGAAGAAAGCTGGAGAGCGTATCTGAATACCGCTTCCAGGCTATATAAGTACCCATTCAAAGAGCAGCTTTTAATCTATGCTCAAAGACCGGATGCAACAGCCTGTGCTTCCATAGATATATGGAATGAAAAAATGCACTGCTGGGTAAATAAAGGTGCAAAGGGAATTGCGTTGATTGATGAGGACGGGAATACCTACAGTGGATTGAAATATGTTTTTGATATTTCGGATGTACATAAGGCGAGAAGAATCGGACGTTTCCCACATTTATGGGAGATGCGGGAAGAACATGCAGAAGCGGTGCTTGACCGTCTGGAGCGTATTTATGGAGAAACGGATGCAGAAGCCGGATTTACAGAACGTATCCGGGAGATTGCCGGACGAATAGCGGAGGATTGTTATAAAGAACTTGCTGCGGATATGGAATATATCAAGGAGGGGAGTTTTTTAGAGGAACTGGATGAGCTGAACGTGGAAGTGAGACTTCGGGAAACGTTGGCGGACAGTATCTCTTACACAGTTTTGAAGCGGTGCGGGATGCCGGAAAGTATTCTGACAGAGGAAATAAATTTCCCGTACATTCATGAATTTAATACAGTTGAAACCTTGGCACAGCTTGGAAGTAATGTGTCTGACCTTTCAAAACTGTCAGACGGCACATTGTGGGAGGTGAAAACCGCACTTTGATTTCGGTGAAAACACCTCTCCGATTGTGCCGTACCGGTACTTGCCGCAAACTTTCAGCGGAACGGCCGCAGATTGTCGTAGCCTTGTTTGAAAGGCAGCTGGTGCTGCTTTTGAAATAAGGCCATGACAGGAGTCACAGCCTTAAAAATGTACTTTGAAGACTTCATCAATAGAGTCCTTGATTATCAACAGCAGCACGGATGATCTCGGCATCGATGACTTTTTTGTTCTGCTGGGAACCAATCGTCAGGGCATCTGTCATCAGGTTGTCAATGAGCCGGGGATTACCCTGCGTAAAGCTGTGGGCAACTGCAAGAGCCGCCGGATCAATGATGGTGGAGGATGCACCTGCCAGCTGGATCTTGTGAAGGATGTATTTTGACACCTCGTCATCGGAAAGCCCAGTGTAATTATAGTGGACGGTAATCCGCTGACGCAGCGCTTCATGTACCGGCTTGCGGAGTGTGTCATTGAGATGGGATTCCCCGCAAAGGATCAGGGTAAAGTAGTTCACGGAATCATAACCGTAGTTCATGAGCATTTTGATATCATTCAGGATACCGGTGTTTAAGTACTGGGCTTCATCAATGGCGAGAAGGAGTGGCTGACGCTTTTCCTTATAAAGGTATGTGATCTGTTCCTGGATGGCTTTAAACATACCGGTTTTGCCTCCTTTGTCAGAGACACCAAGGATGGTACAGAGCTGCTTGTAAAAATCAGCAACGCTGATCGTGGAAAGGCACAGATATTCCATATGGTACAGGCTGGGATTCAAACTGGCTGCAAAGCAACGCAGCGCATAGGATTTTCCCATACCCGGCCTGGCGGTAAATACACCGATGCCCCGGATATCCTTGAGATAATTCAGCCGGTTGGTCATTTCGGCAAAGTCTCTGGAGATAAAGTGATCTTTCTCCCTTAGCTGCTGTTTGTCAAAGGGATTAAAGGTAAGCCCATAATAAGAGTTATACATCAGGATTCACCTCCAGCCCTGGAATAATCGATCACTGGAAGATTGTTCCGCTTTGTGTGGCAGTTGTCATTGCGGTTGGTCTGACGGATGGGAAACTTCTGACCATCAAACAGGATGTAGGCAGAAGCCATATCATCCGGAAGATAGCGGATATCCACCTTTGCAGAGATGAACTGCATGGGAACATCATAGCAGATCTTGTCAATGGTAATGGTGGAATCCTTGCGTACCTTACGGGTGATACGGTTATAAAAACAGTCATCCAGCCACTGCCTTGATTCTGGTCTCCGGGGATGGTCTTTGGAAGCATGATAGCGCTCCAGCGGAACCGCGTTAATGCCCCTGTGGAAAGTGGTATTGTAGCCACGTATGTAATCTTTCAGCATCCCATTGAACTGTGACAGGGAGGTAATGGAGTTTATATCCAGGGGATACAGCCAGCGTTCCTTAAGGGTTCGAAAATGCCGTTCCACCTTGCCTTTGCTGGCTCCGTCACGGATTTTTGTATGCAAAAGAAGAATGCCGAGGGATACGCAGATCATGGAAAGCTGCTCGTTTGAATAGCTGCAGCCGTTGTCTACGTACAGTTTGTCTGGAATACCGTAAGCAGCGATGGCATCTTTCAACACTTTTTGGAAGTTGCAGGCATTGTCGCTGTAGAACAATTCACCACCGACAAGGAGTCTGGAATGGTCATCAATGATCATGATGCAGTAAACACGGCGGGATCTGCCATCTTCGGTGATATAGGGAAGGTAACAGGTGTCAGCCTGCCAGATCTTTCCGAATGCATCTTCCTCATAGGCTTTGCGGTCACGTAAGTTTGGGTCTCTGGCTGATTTGAGGTCGTTATGCCGGATAAAACGCTGTACGGAATCAACACTGACGGTAGCCGGGATAAAAGCCTCCCGTACCAGATGCTCATAGATCTGGGTGGCATTCATGCGGGGATGTTCTTCCTTGATGCGGTAGATCTCAGCAATGGCATCCTCATTTAAGGAGCGTGAAATACCTTTGTCAGACCTTACATTTGGCAACAGGGCATCCAGACCGCCGATGGTGTACAGGGACTTCCATTTTTCCAGCGTTTTGTAGCTGTAGGTGACGGAAGAGCCATCCGGGAGCGTCAGTGGAGATGCAGTGACCCGTTTGTAGTAGGCGGTAGCTGAGGCATCAGGATAAAGCCCCTGGATAACAGGAGCGATGAGTGCGAAGCGGAACTGTGCCACTTCGGCATCGTGTTTGATTGTTTCAGTATCTTTACTCATGGAAAAATCCTCCTTCTCAGGTTTTCCTCATCATAAACGAAGAAAAATCTGGTTACCATCCCATGGTCGTGTGGTCAGAAGATGGAAATATCCGGAGTAAAGATGATCTGATGATACCGTGCGTTTTTCGAGGCTGTCAGCATGGGATTTTTGTGTGACTGAAGGAAGGAATGGGACATCAGTCGGATAAATTCCATGGAGAAGGATGAGTAACTGTCCGAAGCAGCAAGGCTCTTCAGGAAAGAAGAATCAGAAGTCTCGGCATCGGA
Source organism: Lachnospiraceae bacterium (assembly GCA_022776305.1). Taxonomy (GTDB): domain Bacteria; phylum Bacillota; class Clostridia; order Lachnospirales; family Lachnospiraceae; genus Choladousia. The sequence continues at coordinate 736 of JALFIB010000181.1, read as the reverse complement.
CAACAGGCCAAGCCATTCCCGCTTATGGGCTTTCCAAAGAGCGAGCCATTTAAAAAGCTGATTCTGGGAGATGCCAAATCTTTCGCAGATCTGTTCAATGGTGAAAAGTCTGGAAAAGTATTCTCCGAGGATACGCAGGATAAAGAACAGGCTGTATCTGGAGTAAGGAATGATAATGTCAGGGAGGATGGCATGCGCATGCTTACAGCTGTCACAGAAAACCCGGAGAACGCAAAGGTCTGATTTTTCCTGCCTGCCGGTTTTAAAGTCAATGATGGCTCTGCCGTAGTAGTCGTGGATGTGACAGTAACCAGAGCACCCACAGATGGGACAGGTCTCCAGTTCGGGCTGGAACCGCTCCATGTAGGAGTCAAAAAGAGATTTTGATGAAGTTTTTATACGAATTATCTTGCATAACAGTAAGTTTTTTCTTATCATAACAGTGTAAAGTGACTGCTCATAGGACAGGCAACCATTTATTAGGGCATGACCCTGCACCGGACCTGGTTTTGCAGCACTTGGGTATGAGAGAAAGAACGAACTGTAGGAGGGGCTGTTCTTTCTCTTTTTCTATTGGCCACGAAAAGACTATAGGGGAAAGAAAGGGAATGGTCAATAGGGCAGATAAAAACGTGCCGTAAAATACAGCACGCTAAGATATGCAGTATAAAGGAGACGTCGGATTTAATCTGCGGTAAAGTTGCCGTAGGTGGGAACTATAATTCGACGCGGGACA
>JALFIB010000172.1 GCA_022776305.1 Lachnospiraceae bacterium | reverse complement strand
GGTGCATATATGAGAGAAAAAGAACATCAATCCATAGAATGGAAGGAATCTTGGCAAGATGAGTATTTAAAATGGATTTGTGGATATGCCAATGCCTATGGTGGAACAATATACATAGGCATGGATGACGATGGTAATGTTGTAGGTATTGATAAGGCAAGGGATTTACTAGAGCGAATTCCTAATAAGATTACAGACACAATGGGAATTATTGCAGATGTAAATTTGTTATATAAAGATGAACTTGAGTATCTGCAGATAATTGTTGATAAGTATCCATCTTTAATAAGTTTTCATGGGAAATATTATTATCGTTCCGGAAGTACCATGCGTGAGATTACTGGAAAGGAATTGGAAAGAGCTTTGTTAAAAACGCAGGGAAGAACATGGGATGGTGTGCCTCTACCAAAAATGTCAGTATCTGATTTAAAGCAGGATGCAATACAGTTATTCAAAGATAAAGCAGTGAAAAGAGGAAGGCTTACAAAGGAAGAAGTCAGTGTGGAAGATACTATCTTGATGGATAACCTACACCTAATTGATGAAGATGGATATTTGATAAGAGCAGCAATGCTTGCATTTTATAAAGATCCAGAAAAGTGGTATGATTGAAGCTTGGGGAAGAGGATTTGAGAAGATAAGGGAAGCCTGTGCGTTGTATAATGGTCCATTGCCGGAATATGAAATTAATGAGGCTGGAATTATGGTTCTGTGCAAGGCTTGTGATAGGTATTTGAGGCTGTTGAGGGATGATGGGCAATATCCTGACCACTGTCCTAACCAAAATGGCCAGGATGTGAACAAGCTGATTCTTGTTTTTTGTAAAGACCCGAAGTCGGTCCAAGAAATAATGGACGAATTTGGCTTTGATAGCAGGACAAGTTTTAGAAGAAAGTATTTAACTCCTATGCTGAAAAATGGTGTATTAAAAATGACTATACCGGAAAAGCCGTCAAGTAAAAATCAGAAATATTTTTCGTAAGAAAATAATCTAACCACATCTTAACCAATGTGGTTAGGTTATAGTAAATGATGAAAATATGGATTGAAAGAGTTACTAGCTGTGGCTTATTCACGATTGAAAAGTTACCATGATTTCTACGACCTCGCTGCTGGTACCGATACGCATGGCGGGACCCCAGATCCCAGCCCCGGAGGTGACGATGCTGGTTGCATTGCCGAGGGCAAGCTTGCCGCAGGAATTCATCCATCCGATGCGGGTGGTAAGATTTCCGGGGAAAATTTGTCCATCGTGGGTGTGGCCGGATAAAATCAGGTCAGCTCCGGCTTCTGACAGCTGGATCAGCTGTGACGGCTGATGGTCGATCACGAAGATGGGTTTGGACTGATCAAGTCCGGAGATCAATTCAGAAGGAGCGAGACGCATTGTCCCGCTTTTTTCTTTGCAGGATGCATCCAGCCTGCCGCATACGTAAAAGGAACCATTTACAAGAACTGTCTCATCTTCTAATAAACGGATGTGGGATTTCCTCAAAAAGTCATTCATACGCGGATTACTTGACACACCGGAGGATCCTGAAGGAAAAGTAAACCCTGCTAAGATCACTTCTTCAATATCGTGGTTTCCCCAACAGGCATAGGAACCGTAAGTGCTTTTTAAACTACCCAGAATGGCAGCTGATTTTTTGGGATTTTCAACAGCATCAAATTCATTGTCAAAGATATCTCCCGCATAAATGATCAGATCAGGATCCATGTCCCGGATCACATTCACGATTTTTTGGAGGTGGCGCAGCCTTACGTTGTAGCCTAAATGAAGGTCAGCCACCAAGGCAATTTTTAAAGTCTGTATCCGGCATGGCTTGTGGACAGACACCTGATACTGTGTTTTCTTAATATGGGATGCCTGCCGGATCCCATACAGCGATAAAACTGCTGAGGCTATCAGGGCGATCCCTGTTATGATCCGGTCGTAAAAAGGTCCGAAAGGTGCTGTGACGGAACGCTTTTGGAATAAACGGAGTATTATCCGCCCAAGGTCAGACAGCAAAAGAAAGATCAGGAGGTACATGAGGATCCCAAGCCAGTAGTTGCTGGTACGTTTTGTCCAGATTTTGAAACGTCCTCGGTCAAAGGCGGCAATGAGGGGCGTGAGGGCAAGCATTGCATAACAAATGGAGAAGGGGACGATGAACCAAAGGCTGGTGAAAACCATGTGAAGGGCAGAAAACCAGCGAAGGATCCGCAGTGCTAAATAAATATTCAGTAAAATGTAGACCGGTGAAAGAAAAACAGCACCCATGGGAACCTCCTGTTATTATATTATCATAACCTTTCCATATCATTTAGCTAATAAAGAAAATCGGCATAACCGGTAAATTCATACCAACTATGCCGATAATTTCCTGAAATTCCATATTCCTAAGTTGTATCTCTAGAAACGGCCTTTCTCATTAGGAGTGCTTGATGGGAGGTGATGATGTTGGGGTCACCCCCAACTATGATACCTACGGATTGTTTCGCGCTTCGCACTCCCACAATCCTGCCCAATATTCGGATATCGTGGGGTATATACCCCACTTTTATCCTCATATTTGGGCGGGTCATTAAGTCATATAACCACTCATGCGCAAGCGCATCGTGGTTAATGACTTTTGACCCTGGTATCAAAGAGATTACTCCGCAACAGCTTCGCTTTCTGCTTCCACAACGGCTTCTGCCAGATCAGCCAAAGACTCTGTGTCAGCTGCACCTGCAGCTTCTGCATCCAATGCTTCCTGCGGAACTGTGATCTCAACACCGGTGTTGTAGGATGTCATCATATCGATGGAAACATCATTCAGAATGAGTTCAGCAGTGGAAGCCGGAGCGTCCTCGGATTCTGCAGAACCAAGGTAAGCATTTACCAGTGTGTTGATCATGGTCAGATCACTGTCGTTCATATCCATATGAACTTTTACCGGAAGGTAAGTAGTAGTATCAACGTAATATGCAATGTTCAGCTTCAGGCCTGTCATCAGGGAGAGGACTGTGTTCACATCGTCATTCATCAGATCCTGACCTGTCAGCTCAGAAGCTTTCTGCAGGATCGTGGTGAGAGAGTCTGCATCGATGGATGTGGAAAGCAGGTAGCACTCAGTACCGTCAACGTCTGCTGCTTCCGGAGCAAGTTCAAAAGTCATTCCCCAGTCACTGAGCTCTGCAAGGTTCATGGTTGAATTCTTGGAAGCTTCCATGAGCTCCTGAATGTTCATGCCTTCCATGGTCTGGACAGCCCATTCACCTTCTGTGCCGGTACCGTCTTCTACATAGACATACATTTTGAGGTCTCCGTTTTCATCGCTTACCATGTAAGCTTTTTCTGCCATATTCTCTCCAGAACCCAGTGCGGACAGTTCCATCGTACCGTCCATCTGCATTGCGAACGGATCAAGGAGGTAGTCAATAGCAAAATCAGCTTTGAGCATAATGTCGATAGGAGTAGTGGTGGTGCCGTCGCTGATGCTGATCGCTGCATCTACGTTCATCCCCAGGTCTGCGCTCATGCTTTCCATGGAAGCGCTTGCTTCGTTCATTTTTTCAGAGAGGCTTTCAACCGTCTCTGCGCTGTCAAAACCGCATAACATAGCAGCGGCACTGAGTACGGCAACGCCTAAAAATAATTTCTTTTTCATCTTTTCAATCCCTTTCCTAAGTATTTTTCCAAGTAACATTTCAGAACAAGAAACGCTCTTATATTCGGATTATAGCACCAATAAAATTTAGTGTCCACTGACAAATGGAAAGTCGAAAAAAAATAAGTAAATCTTTAGATTTTCCATGAGAAACCTGCCGGATTTTGCGAAAAAATTATCTTGAATAATAAAACCGCTGTGGTATATTGATAAAGTACGGCCGTAGGAGGAAAGGTGTTTCCGACGGGCAGGACAATATGAGAGAGGGAAAGTTAGGAGCTAAGGATAAAAATGGATTACACAGAAGCTGTTGCATACATAGAAGAAGTACCGAAGTTTACGAAAAAGAACAAACCGGAGAATACGCTGGAATTGATCCGCCGGATCGGACATCCGGAGAGGAATATGAAAGTCATCCATGTGGCGGGGACCAATGGAAAGGGTTCCGTCTGTGCGTTCTTGTCGTCGATCCTGACGCAGGCAGGAAAGCAGACAGGGCTTTTTACATCGCCGCATCTTGTAGATATTACAGAACGTTTTCAGGTAAACCAGAAGCCGGTTTCCCATGAAATGTTTACCAATGCATTTGTGCGCGTAAAAAAAGAAGTGGACGAGATGATGAAGGATGGATTTGCCCATCCGGCTTATTTTGAGCTTCTTTTTGCAGCAGGGCTATTGATGTTTGAGGAAGCAAAGGTGGAGTACCTTGTGTTGGAAACGGGACTTGGGGGAAGGCTTGATGCTACAAACTTGGTGGAGCGCCCCATCGCATGTGTATTGACTACCATCAGCCTTGACCATATGGAATACCTTGGAGATACCGTAGCGAAGATTGCAGGGGAGAAAGCAGGGATCATTAAGGAAGGAGTTCCTGTCATCTATGACGGACGTAATCCCGAGTCTGAAGAAGTGATACTTGCACAGGCTGAAAAAATGCATGCACCGGCATACCGGTATGATGATTCCATGCGCGAAATCACTGGAAAAACGGACAAAAGCATTGATTTTATCATAAATAGCAGGTATGATAAAAAAGATACGAAGGCAAAAACAAGGGCAAAAGCAGTAACGGACCTGTATGGAGACCTGCAAGTGACGGTGCCTTATCTGGCGGAATACCAGATTGTGAACAGTTCCCTCGCCATGGCGGCTCTCCGGGTGATCGATCCGGAGAAATCCATTAGCGATGAACAGGTTGTGCGGGGCATTGCGAATACAACCTGGCAGGGAAGGATGGAGACCGTGATGCAGGATGTGGTGCTTGACGGGGCACACAATGCAGACGGTATTAAAGAATTTATCCGTACGGTACAGAGCGTGGAATCAAGAAAGCCGGTATCCCTTTTGTTTTCTGCTGTCGTAGAAAAAGAGCATGAAAAAATGATCCGGACCATATGCGAAAGTGTCCATCCGACCTCTATTGTGGTGACACAGGTAGGTGGAGCCCGTGTGGTGCCTGCGAAAGAGCTGGCAGAAGAGTTCCGGAAATATACAAAGACAGAAGTCGTGGCAAAGGAAGACGTGGCAGAGGCATTTGAGGAGGCGCTTGCGAGGAAAAAAGACAGCATGTTGTTTTGTGCCGGGTCACTTTACTTGGTAGGGGAATTAAAGGCGATCATCAGGGACCGCATGGAAAAGGGTAAGTGATCTAGCCACGTTAACCGCTGATGCAGGCGTCAATGTGAGGAGAGTTACATATGATTAATTACGAGGAAGAACTGAAAAAATTCCATCCCAGTATGGATGTAAATGAAGCAGAGGATGCGATCTACAGCAGGGATCTGACAGATGTGACCGACATCTTAAAGGAGATGCTGAAAGACGAAAAGAAAAACAGAAAGCAGGGGAATTCATGAGGTGTATTTACTGTAATACCCCTCTTGCTGCCATCGATTACTGCACCGGCTGCGGCGCAGATATCACGATCCAGAAGCGGATCGTCAGGATTTCCAATCTGCTGTATAATGAGGGGCTTGAAAAAGCGCTTGTCCGGGATATGGAGGGAGCCATTACCTGTCTGAAGCGCAGTTTAAAATTCAACAAAGAAAATACAGATGCCAGAAACCTTCTGGGGCTTTGTTATTATGAGACGGGGGAGGCTGTTTCTGCGCTCTGCGAATGGGTGGTCAGTAAAAACCTCCAGCCGCAGGATAATCTGGCGGACCATTATCTGAACCAGCTTCAGAATAATAAAAACCGGCTGGATACCATCAACCAGACCATCCGCAAGTATAACCAGTCTGTTTTGTACTGTCGGGAAGATAATGAGGATATGGCCATCATCCAGCTGAAAAAGGTGATCAACCAAAATCCCAAGCTTGTGAAGGCTTACCAGCTTCTTGCACTGCTGTATATGAAGCGTCAGGAATATGAGCGTGCCCGCAAGCTTTTGAAGAAGGCAGCACATATTGATGCCACAAACACCACCACCCTGCGTTACCTGCAGGAGATTGAGGATGTGACCGGCAAGGGAACAAGCCTTGCAAAAAAACATAAGAAATACGAAAAAGACACGGAAGAAAAGGTGCCCGGAACGCTGCGCTATATGAGCGGGACGGAGATGGTGATACAGCCCACTACCTTCCGCGACAGTTCCACCATAGCTACATTTATCAATATTATTCTCGGCATTTTGCTGGGCGGTGCCATTGTATGGTTCTTGGTAGTACCTGCAAACCGCCAGTCAGTCAATGACGCGGCAAATAAGCTGGTGACAGATGCCAATACGAAGCTTGCCACAGAGTCCGTCAAAGTGCAGGAGCTGCAGGACCAGATTGACGGTTACGTGGATCAGGCAGAAAAGGCAGAAAAAGACCGTGACGATGCCCTTGCGAAAGCTGACAGCTATGAGGAGCTGCTTGCTGCGGCAAATATCTATATTAGCGGCGACCAGACTCAGGCGGCCAGCCTTGTGTCTGCGTTGAATGGAGATGATTTTACCGGAAATGCGAAGACACTGTATGACACCTTAAATGGTGCAGTCCAGAGCAGCCTCTTTATGCAGTATTACGATGCAGGTACTACAGCTTATGTGGCAAATGATTACACCACAGCGGCAGACCAGCTGCAAAAAGCGGTGGATTCTGATCCTGACCGCAAGCAGGAGAAGCATGGAGATGCCCTGCTGTATCTCGGTATGGCATACTATACACTTGGAAACAGCACGCAGGCAGATAAGATATTCAATGAGATCATACAGTATTTCCCAAATCTTGCCCAGCAGTATGGTATTTCAGGCTACATTTCCTCAAATGGAGGTGCGGCTGCAGATCCCAATGCCTATGCAGCTGACTTAAGCGGACTTGGAGATGCCACCACGGGACAGAATGCAGACAATGCTACAGGTACCGGAGGGGATATTACGATCTACGACGATCAGGGCACTACACAGACCACATATGACGACGGCCTTTATGCCGCATGGACAGATCCTGTAACCGGACTTCAGTATGATGTATACGGAAACCTTTTGCCGGGACAGGGGCAGTGATAAAAAAACTTTTGCCGGGACAGGGGCAGTGATAAAAAAACTTCTGCCGGGACAGGAGATGATAGGAAAACCTCCTGACAGGACAGGAGATGATAAGAAAACCTCCTGCCAGAACAAGGGCAGGAATAGAGAAACCTCGGAGCAGAGGGCTGATGATAAGCAAGAGAGCTTGTCATCAGCCCTCTTTGTCATGGCGACGAGGAAAATGGATATCATGCTTGCACGTATTAACCTTGAATCTGGGAGGAGTATTAAGTCATATATATTTCAGGAGGCAGGAGTATGGAACAATTATTTACGATTACAGGGACTACACTTACAATTCATCTGCCCGCAGAGCTTGACCATCACAGCTCCGAGGGCATTCGCGGGGAGGCGGACCGCATTATCCGCAGCAGGAATATCCGGCGTGTTTTGTTTGATTTTGAGAAAACAGTATTTATGGACAGCTCAGGAATCGGGATG
>JALFIB010000154.1 GCA_022776305.1 Lachnospiraceae bacterium | reverse complement strand
CAGCATCTCATCGGGAAATTCCAGGTGTGCCGCTCCGAAGATCGGAAATTGATGTTGAACACCGTGGACTGTATGGTCGAGCAGCTACTCGCCCGCCAATCCGGGTCCGAAACGAAAGACTCTGAGTGAAGCCAGCAGGACAAGAGTTCCTTATTTCTGCTGGTTTCTCTCGTTTTCTGCCATTATAAACCACCGACTTCTGGATAAGTTCTGGATGAGTTATGAACGGTCTAATATTTTGAAAATCGTTCGACAGAATGTGACAAAAACAAACAGGGCCGACAACCTGAGAGTGTGATCACTCCCTAATAGGTTATCGGCTCTGCGTCTTAGCGTCTGGCTCTTTGATAACAGTTATATGTAAATTTTCTGCTTCAATCAAATTTTCTTGTTTGCATTTTGGACAATAGAGAGGATAATTTTTCAAAACTGTATCCTCTCTAATCCTGGTACGAGTCTTATTCCTACAAGCCGGACACCGTACCCAGTCTACTTTTTGCAATAAGCATTCCTCCAATTTCTCAAAATCTTCATCATTTCATTGCTAAACACCATTTTTTCTCCAGCGCATATGCTTGATATGCCATTAAGCCCATATACCCCACAATCGCCATCAGCCATATAGTTCTCACAATGAATGCAAAGTCATTTTCATACTGAAGCATTTGGAAGTACATGATACCGCTTCTTATCATTCTAAATGTAGCTACACAATACACTGGTATAGGTGAAACTCTCCTCGCTTGGAAATAATATCCGACAACAGCGGCAATGCAGATCAGGTAAATAATACTTTGAAGCACAACCGGCCACACATTTGGAGTCTGAGCAATTTCAAAAATATTTGAGAAAATCGTCATACCAAAATAGGCCGCTGCAATTACTCCTGCCTTTTTGGGTGTTAATTTCCCACGTATAGAGAATACCAAACCACAAAAAAGCAACAACGTAATCAGCACATATCCCAAGAAATAAGATATCCCGTATCCTATCACCTGCGGTTCCGCCTCTGGAAGTTCCAGTATCATAAATCGACTTGCGAAAATGCCCATAAGCAAATATGCTATTCCAGCAAAAGCATATAGTGCAGATTGTACTCGGCCTATAGTGGGAGACTCCACAACCGGATTCTTTTCAACACACTTTTTCACTTCTTCGCCAGACAGCAACTCATCCAGAGACACCTCTAGTACTTCTGATAATTTCTTAGCTGTCAAGAGGTCTGGATACCGCGCCCCACATTCCCAACGGGACACGGCCTGTCTGGTAACATAGAGATGATCCGACAAAGTCTGCTGCGTCATCCCTTTTTCTTCTCTTGCCCTTTTAGTTTCTCACCAAATTCAACCATAAATATCAACCACCTTTTCTGTTTTGATTCCTATAGGATAGGCTGATTATAAAATATCCTGCTGTCAAAAGAAAGAAACACCACTAAAAATCCATGTAAACCAAATGGTAACATGAGATTTTATGCCAGCTTATTTTGGTTTCTCTCATTTTTCCCATTATAAAACACCGACTTCTGGATAATTTATTGATGAGTTATGAACAGTCTAATATTTTGAAAACTTTTCAGCAAAATATGATAAATTTGAAACTCCCCACTGTAATCGCTCCTCCATGAAACATCTTTATTCCCAGATGAGAGAGCACCTATTTCATTGCGCCTGCACATAAAAATCCCTCTACACTTCAAAACGAAATCCAGAGTGAAATGAGAGCATAGAAACGCAGCCCACCGAACCTCGTTTTATCGGCGGGCTTGTCCTGCCCATTATATATAAAAGAACAAGGGCAACAAACGGTAATTTTTCATAATCTACAACTTTATTCAAAGATAATATTATAGACTTTATCAGCCTCATCTATATAATCTTTTGTCACAGATATGGTATCAGTCGAACGTATTCTGTAGGGAATTTCATTTGTATCCAACATCTTTTCAAACTCGCTTTTGTCCATAGAATCAGAAAATGAGTAATTTTTGCTTTCGTACTTTTCTTTATTAGAAACT
>JALFIB010000113.1 GCA_022776305.1 Lachnospiraceae bacterium | reverse complement strand
CTTCATTTTTTCCGAAGTCTCTCGCACGCAATTTGATGGTACTACTAAAACTAAAACTTCTTTATCAGACACCGCTTCTTCCAGCCGAGAAGTCACCGAAATGCCTTCCGGAATATCAATATCGGGAAGCTTGGAAATATGGCGCGTCTGCCTTATCCGTTCTGCCTCTTCTTCCCTATGGGACCAGAGTGTCACATCGTTTCCATTTTCATTTAATAAAATCGCAAGGGCTGTTCCCCAGCTTCCTGCGCCGATCACACCGACTTTTGCCATGGCTCCTCCCAAATTACTGCTTATCCTTTTTGAAAAGATACGTTTTCCTCTCCTCGTGATGGAGCAAACGTTTTATATTTTCCCTATGCATCCAAAATGCCATGACCGTAAGTACGGCACCGATCACATACATTTCGTTTAAATGGGCCTGTGACATTCCAAATACGCCGCATTGCCCAAACACCAAAAGCTCGATCATAAAACCTGTGTAAACGCAAAGGGAACCAAGGGAAACGTAATGGGTCAGCAAAAATGCTGCAACAAATGTAGCTAATCCCAGCAAGGACATATACATATTAAGGGAAAGGATCAATCCGGCAGTGGCTGCAATCCCCTTTCCTCCGCGGAAATTCAGATAGAAGGGAAAATTATGTCCTAAGATCACTCCTGCCGCCGTATAAAAGCTCAGCAGCGGTAGGATATCCCCGTATTGATCAGCAAATATGGTTCTTACCAGCAAAACAGCCAGAATACACTTTAACGCATCACCCAGCAATGTAATGGCGCCCGCCTTCGTTCCGAGAGTACGGAGCATATTGGTTGTTCCCGCATTCCCACTGCCGTGCTTACGGATATCAATCCCATGCATGTGGCCATAAATATAGCTTGTCTGGAAAAGCCCAAAAACGTATCCGATCGCTAAACATATCAAACGTTCCATCAGCCTTCTTTGTCCTTTCGCTCCCTGATTATGAATTTCAGAGACGTTCCCTTAAACCCGAACGTATCCCTGATCTTATTCTCCAAATATCTTGTATAAGAAAAATGCATCAGCTGCTTATCATTTACAAATATAACAAATGTGGGAGGCTTCACAGATACCTGTGTAATATAATACAATTTCAGCCTCTTTCCTTTATCAGACGGCGGCTGCTGAAGGGCAACTGCTTCCGCCATGATCTCATTTAACACGCCGGTAGCCACACGAAGCGTCTGGTTTTCAATGACCATTTCGATGGTCTCAAAAAGCCTTGGAAGACGTTGTCCCGTCTCTGCCGAGATAAAAATAATCTCCGCATAAGGCATATAAGAGAGCACCTGACGGATGTCATTTGTATACTTATAAATGGTCTTATCATCTTTTTCAATTGCATCCCATTTGTTGACAGCAATGACGATTCCTTTTCCCCTGTCATGGGCAATTCCTGCAATTTTAGCATCCTGCTCCGTCACGCCTTCCGTTGCATCGATCATGATCACGACCACATCGGCCCGCTCAACAGCTGTAACGGTGCGGATAATGCTGTAGCGCTCCAGTTCTTCTTTTACCTTGCTTTTTCTCCGGAGCCCTGCGGTATCAATAAAAACGTATTCCTTGTCCTTCCATGTCACTACCGTATCCACTGCATCACGCGTAGTTCCTGCGATGTTGGAAACGATCAGCCTGTTCTCCCCGGAAAGCTTATTGATCAGGGAAGATTTGCCCACATTCGGTTTTCCTACAATGGCAATGCGGGGGCGGTCATCCTCAGCCTCTTCCATCTCTTCCATGTGGAAATGGGCGATCACCTGATCCAGCATGTCGCCGATACCCATCTTATTGCTGGCAGAAATAGGGTGTGGATCTCCTATGCCTAGGTTGTAGAACTCATAGACATCTGCCATATATTTATTAAAACTATCTACTTTATTTACAACGAGAACTACCGGTTTATGAGATCTGCGCAGCATATCTGCCACTTTCGCATCTGCATCCACAAGGCCTTGCTTGCAGTCCACCATAAACATGATAACATCTGCCGTGTCAATTGCGATCTGAGCCTGCTCCCTCATCTGGGAAAGAATGATATCACTGCTGTCAGGCTCGATGCCTCCCGTATCTATCAACGTAAAATTAACGTTCAGCCACTCCACATCCGCATAGATCCTGTCACGTGTCACACCGGGTGTATCTTTTACTATGGAAATATTTTCGCCGGCCAAGGCATTAAATAATGTGGACTTGCCGACATTAGGCCTTCCGACGATCGCTACTATCGGTTTACTCATCCGCGTCCTCCTTTTCCATCTCCTCATCGTCCAAGCCCAAAAGGGCCTTCACAAAATCACATCCGCTTGATTTTACAATACGAACTTTGATTTGTAAAGCATTTTCCAGCTGTTCCACCGTCATGTCATCAAGAAATACTTTTTCTCCGCTCCGCATCATACTGACGGGGAGTAAAAGCTCTGTCCCTAATTCCTTCCCTTTCAGCTGCATAGAAAGGTCTGTGCCTGTGATGAGCCCGGAAACCGTGATCCGCTCTCCGAAAAAGCGGTTTTCTATTTCATAAATGTGCAGCACCACATTTGAGTATTTTTCCTTCACTAAGCTATAAAGACGCTCCATATGGGGGGCCGCAAGCTTCCCTGTTGCCAGTGATATCTCACGTTTCCCTGCTTTTAAAATAGAAGAAACCTTTTCCTCTTCCGCCCCTTCCATGCCAAGAATCTGCTGTCTTGTCTCTTCATAGAGAAGCCGCATCATCCCCACGCCATTTTCCAGCTGGAGATACCCGTCGTACCGCTCTTCTTCCGGAAAATCCCTGCCGGCTAAAATATACCATTCATCGGATGCATGTATAAAATGGCAGCCACTGCTTTTGTAAATTTTTTTCTGCCATCTCTCAATGCAGTCAATCACCATAGCAGCATCCTTCCCATCAAAAGGCTCTAATGGGTACAATCCTTCCCTGAACTTCGTGAGCCCTACCGGCACCACAGAAACACTTTTCAGACAGGGCATATAGTCCGTCAGCTGTTCTATGGAGTATTCCAGTTCCTGTCCATCGTTGATCCCTTTGCACAGCACGATCTGCCCATTCATCTCGATCCCTGCCTCTGCAAGCCGTTTTACCTTGGGAAAAATGTCTCCTGCAAAACGGTTGTTCAGCATTTTGCACCGCAGCTTCGGATTCATTGTATGAAAAGAAATATTGATAGGCTCCAGATGATATTGAATGATCCGGTCAATATCGTGGTCACTCATATTCGTCAATGTAACGTAATTTCCCTGTAAAAAGGACAGCCTTGAATCGTCGTCTTTAAAATAAAGCGTATCCCTCATTCCCTTTGGCATCTGGTCGATAAAACAAAAAATACATTTATTCCTGCAGGATCTGTATTCATCCATCAAAGAATTTTCAAAAACGATTCCCAGATCTTCCTCAAATTCTTTTTCGATCTCCAGCTCCCATTCTTCACCGTCTGCCTTGCGGATCAGCACAGTCAGATACTCTTCGTTTGTGAGATAATGATAATCAAAAACGTCTTCCACCGGCTGCCCGTTTACCTCAATCAGTGTATCTCCTGCTTCCACCTCAAGTTCCTCAGCTATACTGCCGGGAACCACTTCTTTTATCTTATGTCCAATGTTCTTCTTTTTCATGTTCTCTTCACTTTACCTTTTTTTCATTAACGTAATCATACTATTTCCAAGGACAAAATGCAACCCGCACCTTCCTAAAGCAGCTTCCATTACTTAATCGTTTTCCCATTTTTTTACTTTCTGCGACAATTTCCTTCATATTCCTTGACGCTTCAAAAACAAAATGGTATAAATATGATGCGACGAAAAACTGATTATGGAGGTATTTCATGTCTGATATCGATAGAATGGACCATATTTTACCCGTTGGCACATTAAAAATTGCCGCACTAGAAGGATGTCGTGATCTGGGTATGGCAGTTGACCGCCATTTAGTAGAATCCAGAAAAAATTCTAAAAATGTATACTTGGAAGCTGCTTATCTGCCCGGATATATTGCAGATTCTTATCTTCTTGACTGCCACTGCCCCCGTTTTGGCACAGGCGAAGGAAAAGGCCAGATCAATGACTCTGTCAGAGGTGCTGATTTATATATTCTCGTTGACGTATGCAATTACAGCCTGACTTATCGTGTCTGCGGATACGAGAACCATATGTCACCGGACAATCACTATCAGGATCTAAAACGAATCATCTCTGCTGCTACCGGAAAGGCGAAGCGTATCAATGTCGTCATGCCATTTCTGTATGAAGGCAGGCAGCATAAGCGTTCCAAGCGTGAGTCTTTAGACTGTTCACTGGCTCTTCAGGAACTGATCGATATGGGTGTGCAGAATATTATCACGTTTGATGCCCATGACCCGCGTGTCCAGAATGCGATCCCGCTCAGCGGTTTTGATTCTTTCATGCCCACATACCAGTTCTTAAAAGCCCTTTTTGACACAGTGGAGGATTTTTCAGTAGACAACAACCATCTGATGATCATCAGCCCGGATGAAGGCGCTATGAGCCGTGCTGTATACTTCTCCAATATTCTTGGTGTGGATATGGGTATGTTCTACAAGAGACGTGATTATTCCACTATTGTAAATGGAAAAAACCCCATTGTTGCCCATGAATTCCTGGGGGATTCTGTGAAAGGCAAGGACGTGATCATTGTCGATGATATGATCTCCTCCGGAGACAGTATGCTTGATGTTGCAAAACAAGTCAAGGAACGAGGAGCGAAACGTGTTTTTGTATGTACCACTTTCGGTCTCTTTACAGACGGATTTGAAAAATTTGATGATTTTTATGAAAAAGGCTATATTACGAAGGTGGTTACTACCAACCTCAATTACAGGGATCCTGCACTCTTGACAAAACCATATTATGCCGAAGCAGACATGACAAGATTTTTGGCAACCATCATTGAATCCCTGAATCATGACCAGACACTCAGCAAGATTGAGACACCTACCGAGAAGATCAATGAACTTCTCTTAAAAATGCAAAATAGAAAATAAACCATAAAAAAGAGGCTTTGTAAAATATAGTTTAGAAATCTCTATCCTTATATTTTGCAGCTGCCTCTTTTTTGATTGCTTTTTTGTATTGTTTTTATCTTTTATACCATTCAGGTCTTTCTGGTTCTTTTTCCTAGTTTTCTTTTATAGAAAGGAAGGCTGCAAGGTTTCCCCGCCTCCCCTGTGATGCGCGATGGGAAAACAGTATTTCTGGGTTGCAGCAGGTGCATAAATCCGTCACTTCAATATGTTCTGGAAGGATGCCCGCACTAAGCATATTCTGTCTGCAGGCTTCCCAAAGGTTCAGCTGGTACTTTCCATTTTCCTTTCTGTAAAACAGTTTTTCCCAAAGGGAACGGTCATACTTTTCACGAAACTGCTCTATCACATCTTCACTGACTTCGTAGCAGTCCTGACAAATAGAAGGACCAATGGCAGCCAGAATGTTTTCCGGTTTTGAACCGTAAATCTCGGTCATAAGACGAACTGTTTCGGATGCTATATCAGCTACCGTACCTCTCCATCCGGAATGTGAAAGCCCGATCACCTTAGAAACAGGATCCACAAAATACAGCGGAACACAATCTGCATAAAAAGTAGCAAGTACCACGCTCGGTTCATTTGTGATAAGACCGTCAATATCTTTATAATCCTTCGGGCGTAAATATCCCTTACCACAGTCCTGACTAGTCACCACACGCACATGGTTGGTATGTGTCTGGTCTGAGCAGACGATCTTTTCATGGTCAAACCCAACAGCAGAAGAAATCCGCCTATAATTTTCCCTCACGCATTCTTCCTTGTCGCCTCTCGTAAAACTGAGGTTCATCTGGGCAAACTCTCCTTCACTGACACCACCGATCCTTGAAGAAAACCCGTGTACACAGAAAGTCAGTTTCGAAAGCTGGGGAAAAGCAAAATAAAGCACTCCGTTTTTCCATTTTTCTTCCAAAACAGTATTTCCCTTCTTGCGTACCAGTTTCAGTTCTTTTCTTTCTGTCATCATGTTCTTCCCTCATCTATGCTCCATATTGAAAGGCATCCTGTAACAGGCTGATCCTTTCTCCGTCAAAAGCAACCACATCAAAACGGCAGGGATGGGTAAAAGAAATTTTATGCTCCATCAGATACCATTTTGCCGTCTTTAAAATCTTTTGTTGTTTGCCATATCCTACTGCATCCAATGCGCTTCCTGAATGTGCATCCATTCTGTACTTTACCTCTACAAACACCAGATAAGGCCCTTGGGATGCCACAATGTCTATTTCTCCTATTTTACAGCGATAGTTTTTCTGTATGATCTCATACCCATGGTCTTTCAAATATAACGCTGCTTTTTCTTCATATTTCGTTCCCACTGCCCTTTTATTCAATATGCTGATTACACCTCTACAAAATTTCCGATAAATGATTTCCTGTGAATGGGAGATGGGCCATACTTTTTAAGAGCTTCGATATGCGCAGCTGATCCATAACCTTTATGAGAAGAAAAACCGTATTCCGGCATAACTTTATCGTATTCTTTCATCAGCCGGTCCCTTGTCACTTTTGCCAGTACACTGGCAGCTGCAATGGAAAGGCTCTTGGCGTCCCCTTTTATGATCGGGACTTGCGGAATGTTGACCTGTGGAATCGTAACCGCATCATTCAAAAGAAGGTTTGGTGCAGGATCCAGCTGGCTGACTGCATCTCTCATGGCTTCATACGTTGCCTGCAGGATATTGATCTCGTCGATCCTTGCAGGTGATACAATGCCCACCCCCCAGCAGACCGCTTTCTCTTTGATCTCATCAAACAGCTCTTCTCTTCGTTTCTCCGTCAGTTTCTTTGAGTCGTTTAAATATAAAATCCGGCAACCCTTAGGAAGGATCACAGCCCCTGCTACCACCGGACCTGCAAGAGGCCCACGTCCTGCTTCATCAATCCCACAGATGAAACCACTTGCCTCATACTGCCGTTCATAGGCCATCATTGCGTCAAGCCTATCATATTCTGCCTGCAGCTTTTGTGATTTTTTCTTATATGTTGCAATCAAGCCGATGACCCCACTCCTGGTATCCTCTGCATACTTTTCATACAGTTCCTCAAGAGCCTGTTCATCGGCCTGCATAAATTCATTTTTAATTTCAGAAATACTTTTCATTTTACGCTCCAGTTTACTTAAGAGCCCATTCTCTCTTATATTTTTGTCTCAATCATCCATCTCATTTCGCCCTATCAACCTAAAAAGCCGATCTTGTTCGCCGGCCATATGCAAAACACAGCTCTTCCCACAATATCATCCCGGGAAACCACACCCACACTTGGTTCACGGCTGTCAATGCTGTTGTTCCGATTATCGCCCAGCACAAAATACTCATCCTGTCCTAATGTAACAGGTCCTGATGCAAGACCCGGATTACGGATCTCTTCATAAGCATATGGGTCATTTAAAACTTTACCGTTCACGTAGACCTTTCCTTCCGAAATCTGTACCGTCTCTCCAGGAAGGCCAATGATCCTTTTTATGTAAAATGTATCTTCCTGATACTGAAACGGGAACACAACAATATCATATCTTCGCGGATCGATAAAATGATAAGAGATCTTATCGACGATCAGGCTGTCCCCGTCGCTTAATGTAGGACTCATAGACTCACCAGTCACCACAGTCTTGTCTCCCACATAATGCACAATCAGAAAAATTGCGCCAAAAACAAGAACCAGATAGAAAAACCAGCTGATCATTTCTTTCCATATGCTTTTCCTTTTCTTCTGTTTCTGACGCAATTTACCTCACCACCATTTACTGATGTTTTAAAAACCCGATACCAGACAGCGGCCAGATCCGCAGCCATGCACGCCCTGTGATCGTATCACGCTTTACATTTCCCACTTTCTCTGAACGGCTGTCGGTACTGTTGTTCCTGTTATCACCCAGTACGAAATATTCATCGTCTCCCAGTGTGATCGGTTCGCTCGCGCGTCCCGGATTTGCTATAGTTTCAAGACCATAATCTTCTTCCAGGATCTCGCCGTTGATGTAAATATTTCCTTCTTCATCGATCTGCACAGTCTCTCCCGGAAGGCCGATGATACGTTTGATATAATGCTCATTTGGAGCCCCCTGAGGCGGGAACACGATAATATCAAAACGCTGCGGATCGCTGAAACGATAGGACAACTTTTCTACGATCAAATTATCCCGGTCATTGAGTGTAGGATTCATAGACCTTCCGTCTACCACAGTTCTTTGTCCCACAAAAGTAATAATGAGATACGTCAAAACGATGACAAATCCAATATAAAATATCCAGCTCAAAATCTCTTTTTTCATATCTGTCTTCGCTTCTCCTCCATCTCTGTTTTCCTGAGGAATGTTTTCATTGCTCATCTTAATCACCACTTTCTTTTTCATTCATTCTTACAAACTTATTTTAAGACAAGGTTTCCGGACATTCCAGCGTGATCCTTCCAAGCTTTCCGCTTCTTAAGTCGTCCACCAGCAAGGCTGCCGCTTTCTGGTAATCCGGAAGGTCTCCTTTCAGCCTGCATCCCCTTGCAAAGGCGATCTTTTCCAAGATTTCCGGTTCTGTACCTAATTCCTCAATCTGGTAACGTTTGGAAAGGAACCCGGCATACCGGCCGCGCAAAAAGGAAATGATCCACATTGCCAATTCTTCCGTCTGTAAGAGTTCATCTTTGATTGAACCTATCACAGCAAGTTTCAGTCCCACACTTTGATCTTCAAACTTCGGCCAAAGGATGCCCGGCGTATCAAGAAGTTCTACATTTTTATTTAACCGAATCCACTGTTTTCCCTTCGTCACTCCAGGTTTATTTCCTGTCTTGGCACATGCCTTTCCGGCAAAGGTATTGATAAAAGTAGACTTTCCGACATTGGGGATTCCGACTACCATGGCACGCACAGGCCTGTTTAAAATGCCGCGTTTCCGGTCCCGTTCTGTCTTTTCTTTAGAGGCTTCCCGTATAATCTCCTGTATCTGTTTCATTCCGGCACCGCTCCTGGCATCGATCTTAGCCGTAAAATACCCTTTTTCTTTAAAATATGCTGCCCAGACTTCATTCTGCCTCTCATCTGCAAGGTCAGATTTATTCAGCAGGATCAGCCGTGCTTTATTCTTCCCAAGCTCATCGATATCAGGATTTCTGCTGGATAGGGGAACTCTGGCGTCAGTCAGCTCGATGACCAGATCGATCAATTTCATATCTTCCTGCATCATCCGCTTTGCTTTCGTCATATGTCCCGGATACCATTGGTAATTCATAAGATACCTCTCAGTCTTTTAATAATCCGCGATGTTCAGAAGGCGAGATCACAAACCAGACTTTTCCCTCTATATAATCGCTCTTAACCAGTCCCACATCTGCGAACCGGCTGTCCTCACTGTTGTTGCGGTTGTCACCCAACACAAAATACTCACGATCCCCCAGTTTGATCTCTTCGCTGGCCATGCCGGGATTCGTCATAACGGGATAGCTCTTCTTTTCAAGATACACTTCACCGTTTATATAGATCATCCCATCTTTGATCTGCACCGTTTCCCCCGGAAGACCAATAATGCGCTTTATGCTTGAATGGCCAGTTGTGCTTCCGTTCGGTTTGAATGCGACCACATCCCCGCGCTTCGGAGACCCCACCTGATAAGCTAAAACATTCAGCAGTACGGTATCACCGCCTGAGAGCGTAACTTCCATGGACTGTCCGATATTTGTCCTTGACTGTCCAAAAAAGTATACCACAACATATGCAAAAAGAATGATAACAAGGATTTCAAAGGTCCACAAGAAAATATTACGGACTACAGAATGCTTTTTTTTCGGATTCATCACAGGGCCTGCAAATTCCATCACAGGCTGCTGCTTTGTCTGGTTTTTTCTTTTTCTCATTGAAAACTCCTTTTATTCTCTCTGCGAAAACGCAAACAGGGACAATTCACATGATGTAATTGTCCCTGATCCATTCATTATTTCACCAGTTCTTTTACTTTGGCTCTCTTTCCTACACGTCCTCTGAGGTATGTCAGTTTTGCACGTCTTACTTTACCGTGTCTAACAACTTCTACCTTCTCAACGTTCGGAGAATGTAACGGCCAGGTCTTTTCAACACCAACACCGTTTGAGTTCTTACGAACTGTAAATGTCTCTCTTACGCTTCCGCCCTGCTTCTTAATAACGATGCCTTCAAATACCTGAATTCTTTCACGGTTTCCCTCTTTGATCTTACCGTAAACTTTAACAGTATCTCCGACGCGAAATTGCGGTGCTTCTGCCTTCAGCTGGGCAGCTTCGATGTTTCTGATAATTTCGTTCATTGTGTGCCTCCTTATATTCTCGGATGTTCTTAATACAATCTGTAACAGAGGACCATCTCTTTCTCACAACGCATTTCATTCTACCATGGTTTATCCTAAAATGCAAGAAGTTTTGCTAAAAAACTCTTCTCTTCTTCCGTAATCGTTTCTTCTGCCTCGCCACGGACAAGTGACTGCAGAAACTTTCTATCCTTTTTGTCAAAATCGACTTCCAGCAATAACTCCGGACGGCTTCTCAAGGTACGCAGGATAGACTGGTTTCTTCTCCATCTGTCTACATTTCCGTGATGTCCCGAAAGAAGTACGGGAGGTACTATTTTTCCTCTCCACTCTTCCGGACGGCTGTACTGGGGATATTCCAGAAGGTTGCCTTGAAAGCTCTCAAATTGGCCTGACTCCTGATTGCTCAGTACACCCGGTACCATTCTTGCAATGGAATCCATCATAACCATAGAAGGAAGTTCTCCTCCGGTCAGCACATAGTCACCGATGGAGACGAAATCCGTAGCAATTTCTTCTAAAACACGTTCGTCGATCCCTTCATAATGGCCGCATAAAAAGATAAGATCCTCTTCCTTGGCAAACTCTTCTGCCATTTTCTGATTAAAAACTTTACCCTGAGGTGTCAGATAGATCAGACGTGGTTTTGATCCAATTTTTTCTCGCAATGCTTCATAAGCCCTGTAAACCGGTTCTGCCTGCATGACCATGCCGGCGCCTCCCCCATAGGGATAATCATCGATCCTGCCATTTCCCGTCACGGAATAATCACGGATATTCACTGTTTCCAGCGAAAGCAGCCCCTTTGCCATTGCCCTTCCGATAATGCTGGTATTCATCCCTTGCTGGATCATTTCCGGAAACAGCGTCATTACATAATAATTCATTCCAGCAATCCCTCCAGAAGATGGACAGTCATTTTTGCTTCTTCTACGTTTACATCTATAATACACTGGCGGATAGCCGGGATCAGAACATCTTTCCCATTTTCCATCGCCACTTCGTACACGTCATTTGCGCCTGTCTGTATCACATTCCTTAAACTACCAAGGCGTTCTCCATCCTCGGTAAAAACATCCATTCCCACTAAATCAGCAATAAAGTACTCATTTTTTTTCAGTTTTACGGCGTTTTCTCTGGTCACATACAAATTCTTCCCTTTGTATGCCATCACATCTTCAATTCGGTCCAAACCTTTAAACTTTAGGATCACCATGTTTTTAAAAAATTTAACGCCTGTTATCTCCAGCTCTTTCATCCCGTTTCCGGAATCAACCAGCACATGTTTCAATTTTTTAAAACGTTTCGGGTCATCTGTGGTGGGGAAAACCTTCACTTCCCCTGCAATCCCGTGTGTATTGGTCACAGCTCCCACTTGTAATATATCCTGCATATGTCCTCCAAATACATAGATGTTTTTTGTTTCAATGCAGCAAGGTGACTGTTCAGAGCCAACCACCAGAATGCTTTGCATTTCACACTTGTTTTATGAAATTTCGCTCGGCTGTGAACGGTAAAAAAATACAGTTCAAAACTGCAGGCCACAGACTTGTATGGTATCATACGCTGCATGCACAGCTTTGTCTGTGGCTGCCAGGTCTCCCCAGCCTGCTGCCGTTTGGAACTGCTACTGTAAAATATCTACAATCACCTTTTTGTCTTCTTTGGATGCTGCAGCTTTTACAACGGAGCGGATAGCCTTTGCGATCCGTCCTTGCTTGCCAATCACCTTGCCCATATCGGAAGGTGCGACCTTCAACTCTAATACGAGAGCTTTTCCGCTTTCCTTCTCAGTAACAACTACTTCGTCTGGATTTTCGACTAGAGACTTTGCAATTACTTCAACTAAATCTTTCATTCAGCTCACCTCTATCTTACTTCTCGATACCAGCTACCTTGAAGAGTTTGCTGACAACCTCTGTCGGCTGAGCGCCGTTTGCAAGCCACTTCTTAGCCAACTCCTCGTTAATCTTGAACTCACTCGGATCTGTGTTCGGATTGTAAGTACCGATCTCCTCGATACATCTTCCATCTCTCGGTGATCTGGAATCAGCTACAACGATTCTATAGAAAGGTGCCTTCTTCTGACCCATTCTTCTAAGTCTAATCTTTACTGCCATTGTAATTTCACCTCCTTAAAAAATAATGAACTATATTTGTTAAAAGGGAAGTTTAAACTTACCTCTTTTACCTACTTTGCCTCCGAGCATACCGGAGTATTGCTTCATCATCTTGCGTCCCTGTTCAAACTGCTTCACCAATTTATTTACTTCACTGATGTCGACTCCTGCACCGGCGGCTATCCTTCGTTTTCTTGAAAGGTTCAGCACTTCCGGATTGGAACGCTCCTTAGGAGTCATAGAAAGGATGATGGCCTCGATCTGGTTCATCTTCTTTTCATCTATGGCATCTTCCAGCTGTTTCATCTGGGCTCCGCCCATGCCTGGCATCATGCCGAGTACACTGGAAATTCCACCCATGTTTTTCATCTGCTTCATGCTCTCCAGATAATCGTCAAAGCCAAACTGTGCTTTGCGGAGCTTCTGTTCCATAGATTTCGCTTTTTCTTCATCTATGGATTCTTGTGCTTTCTCAATGAGTGTCAGCACATCGCCCATTCCGAGGATTCTGGATGCCATACGATCCGGATAGAACTGCTCCAGATCTGAGAGTTTCTCTCCCATGCCGGCGTATAAGATCGGCTTACCGCATGTGGCTTTAATAGAAAGTGCAGCACCGCCTCTTGTGTCTCCGTCAAGCTTTGTGAGAATCACACCGTCGATACCGATCTTTTCCTCAAACATGGATGCAACATTCACTGCATCCTGTCCAGTCATGGCGTCCACCACCAAGATCGTCTGGTCTACGCCCACCTTTTCTTTTATCTCCTGAAGTTCATGCATCATATCTTCATCAACATGAAGACGTCCTGCTGTATCCAGCATAACTGTATTGAAATTATTCTTTTTTGCGTGTGAGACAGCTGCTTTTGCAATTTCCACAGGGCTCACTTTGTCACCGAGGGAAAACACCTCAACTCCTTGCTTTTCCCCATTTACCTGCAGCTGTTTGATGGCTGCAGGACGGTAGACATCGCATGCCACAAGCAGCGGCTTACGCCCTTTTGACTTGAACTTTCCGGCAAGCTTTGCTGCCGTCGTAGTCTTACCTGCACCTTGAAGGCCTGCCATCATGATCACTGTGATCTCCGCGCCGGGCTTTAAAGCGATCTCTGTGGTCTCAGAGCCCATCAGTGCAACCAGTTCATCATTTACAATCTTTATGACCATCTGTCCGGGATTCAAGCCATTCATAACATCCTGTCCTACTGCTTTTTCCTGTACAGATTTAATAAACTGCTTTACAACCTTGAAGCTTACATCTGCTTCCAGAAGAGCCATTTTTACTTCGCGAAGCGCCGTCTTGACATCCGCCTCGGTCAGCCGCCCTTTGCTGCGCAGGTTTTTGAATACATTCTGCAGCTTTTCCGATAAGCTTTCAAAAGCCATATTACAACTCCTCTAAAATCTTCTCCGAAATGCTAAGCACCTCTTTCGCCAGCACCTCTTTGTCAATCCCTTCATACTGTCCGGACAATGTCTGAATCTCTTTCACGCTCTCACGGATCCTCACAAACTTCTCTACAAGGTGGAGCTTTTGCTCGTATCCCTCCAGCATCTTGTTGCATCGCTTTACAATCTCGTGTATCCCCTGCCGGCTCACCCCAAACGCCTCTGCCGCTTCTGAATAGGACAGATCGTTCTGCACAACCTCTTCGTATACATTCCTCTGGTGTTCCGTTAGCAGTTCGCCGTAAAAATCAAACAACAGCGATTGCTTTAAAACCTCATCCATGTCCATCACCTTTGCTATCATATACGAAAAAAGCATAGGTGTCAAGTATTTTTTATTGACACCTATGCAAAACTTTTTTGCCTAACTGGCAATCCATCCATCTTACAGATTCGCCGTCTTCAGTACCGGTGTATACCCATGGTCTTCCAATGCTTTTATGATGCGTGCCTTATGGTCAGTTCCGAATGCTTCCAGCGTGATGGTAAGCTCCACTGCTGCATTTCGATTGGTACTTACAAACTGGTTATGGTCCAGACGGATCACATTTCCCTGCTCCTCGGCAATGACGGATGCCACACGCACCAGCTCACCCGGGCGATCCGGAAGAAGTACCGAAATCGTAAAGATCCTGTCTCTCTGGATCAGTCCATGCTGGACCACAGAAGACATCGTGATCACATCCATATTGCCGCCACTTAAAACAGAGACAACTTTTTTATTTTTAACGTCAAGATGTTTTAATGCAGCTACGGTCAAAAGACCGGAATTCTCCACAATGATCTTATGGTTTTCTACCATATCAAGGAAGGCTACGATCAGCTCATCATCGCTGACTGTAATGATATCGTCAATATTCTTTTGGATATATGGGAAAATATTGGCTCCCGGAGTCTTCACTGCAGTACCGTCTGCAATGGTATTTGCGCTTGGCAGCGTAACTACTTTTCCTGCCTCCAGAGATGCTTTCATACAGGCTGCCTCTTCCGGCTCCACGCCGATCACCTTAATCTTTGGATTCAACAATTTTGCGAGGGTGGACACTCCTGTGGCTAACCCGCCGCCACCGATGGGCACAAGAATGTAGTCCACAAGAGGAAGCTCTTTGATGATCTCCATGGCGATAGTTCCCTGACCCGTTGCAACTGCAGGATCGTCAAAAGGATGAATGAAGGTGTAACCGTTTTCTTCTGCAAGCTTATACGCATACTCACAGGCCTCATCATACACGCCGCCGTGGAGCACCACCTCTGCGCCATAACTCTTTGTACGGTTCACTTTGATCAGCGGTGTGGTCGCCGGCATCACGATCACTGCCTTGCATCCAAATGCTTTCGCTGCATAGGCAACCCCCTGAGCGTGGTTGCCGGCTGATGCAGTGATCAGGCCTTTCTGGCGGTCTTCCTCTGACAACGTACTGATCTTATAAAAAGCACCGCGGATCTTGTAAGCGCCGGTTACCTGCATGTTTTCAGGCTTCAAATACACCTTGTTCCCAGTCTGAGCGCTTAAGTATTCGCTGTAGATCAGCTTCGTCTCCTGTGTTACACGCTTCACGCACTCGGAAGCTTCTTCAAATGCTTCTAATGTTAACATGTCCATTGTAGTCTGTCCTTCCTATCTGTCTATGGCTGTCCCTTGCCATGCATGCCTATTGTATTTTTACATCCCAATAACCTATTTCTCAGGCATATGCCAATACAGCCAATATAACGATTACTTTTCTTTTACGTCAAATAAGGCGTTTACAAACTGGTCCGCATCAAACTTCTGCAAGTCGTCGATGGACTCGCCCACACCAATATATTTTACCGGAATACCAAGCTCCGATTGGATTGCCACAGCAATACCGCCCTTTGCGGTACCGTCCAGCTTCGTCAGGATAATGCCTGTAATATCCGTCACTGCTTTGAATTCTCTGGCCTGGGCAAGGGCATTCTGTCCCGTTGTCCCGTCCAGCACCACAAGGGTTTCCCGGAATGCTTCCGGGTATTCCCGCTCGATCACACGGTTGATCTTTCCCAGCTCGTTCATCAGATTCTTTTTGTTGTGAAGGCGCCCTGCTGTATCGCAAAGAAGCACATCCGCATTTCTTGCTTTTGCTGCCATAATGGCATCGTATACTACAGACGCCGGATCGGAACCTTCCTGACCTCCGATCACATCCACATTAGCACGGTGTGCCCATTCCGTAAGCTGTTCTCCAGCCGCTGCACGGAATGTATCTGCAGCTGCAAGTACAACCTTTTTACCCTGATCTTTCAGTTTTCCGGCAAGTTTCCCTACGCTTGTGGTTTTTCCTACACCGTTCACGCCGATCACAAGGACCACCGACTTGCGTTTTTCAAATTCATATGCAGTCTCGCCCACATCCATCTGTTTCTTGATACTGTCGATCAGAAGCTGTTTGCATTCAGCGGGTTCCTTGATATTTTGTTCCTTTACCTTTTCTTTCAGGTTGTCCAGAATTGCCGTTGTGGCGTTTATTCCAATATCTCCCATGACAAGGATCTCTTCGATCTCATCATAAAAGTCATCGTCAATGTTGGAGAAGCCATTAAAAATCGCGTCAATCCCAGAGACAATATTGTCACGTGTTTTCGCCAATCCGGCTACCAGACGTTTAAAAAATCCTTTTTTTTCTTCCATAACATCACGCTCCAATCCGGTCATTCATCTAAGTCATTTTCAATGAGGTTTACCGATACAAGTGCCGACACGCCTTTTTCCTGCATGGTGATTCCATACAACCGGTCTGCCGCCGACATGGTCCCTCTTCTATGTGTAATAATAATAAATTGTGTATTTTTTGTCAACTTATGGAGATATCCGGCATAGCGGTCCACGTTGCTCTCATCCAGCGCAGCTTCAATCTCGTCCAAGAGGCAGAACGGCGATGGTTTCAGGTTTTGGATCGCAAAAAGAAGGGCAATGGCAGTCAGGGATTTTTCCCCTCCGGAAAGCTGCATCATATTCTGAAGCTTTTTACCAGGCGGCTGGGCTATGATCCGGATACCTGCATCCAGAATGTCTTCATCCTCCACCAGTTCCAAAGTTCCCCTTCCGCCTCCGAAAAGCTGTTTAAATGCTTTGTCGAATTCTGTCTGTATCCTTGCAAACTGCTCTTTAAACTGGATCCTCATACCATTGTCCAGCTCCTCAATGATCTTCATCAAGGCTTCCTCTGCTTTAATCAAGTCCTCATGCTGGGCAGAAAGGAAGGTATGACGCTCAGAAAGCTCTTTGTAATCCTCAATTGCGTTGACATTTACATTCCCAAGGGCTTTTATCTCACTCTTTAAATTGGAAATATTTTTCTTTAATGATGCAGCGCTGCCACATTCCTCTTCTCTTAATTCTTGCGCGCCGCTAAATGTCAGCCCATACTCTTCCCACATATAATTGATCAGATGTTCTTTTTGTTCCTCCATCTTCTCCATTTGGGAGGTAAGCCTGAAATTCTCCCGATCGATCAAGCTGATACGCTCCGAGAGTTCTTCCCGGCTTGCAAAGAACTTCTTATGGACCACATTTTTCTCTTCCCGCTCTTTTGACAGGGCTTCTATCTCTTCCTGCATCAAGGCTTCTGTTTTTTCTGCTTCCAAAAGCGTTTCTTTGATCTTTGCGATCTGTGATTCTTTCTCCCCTACGCTCTTTAAAGCATCTGTAATATCTGCCTCAAATTGCTGCTGGTCTTGTAAAAGCTGGTCTTTTTCTTGCTTAATGCGGTCCATATTCTGGCGGATAAACTGCAGCTTCTGGCCAAGCTGGGATATTTCCAGATGGACTTCTTCTGTGTTTGAAAGAGCAGACTGTTCCTCTTTCCGTTTTTCTTCCAGTTCCTTTTGTCTCTCTAAAATCTCTTGTTCTGTCTCATGTTCTGTTTTCTCAGACTGTTGCAGCTCCTGCTGCTCTTCGGACTGCTTCTCCTTTATTTCTTTGATCTGCTGGTCAATCTCCGCAGCCTCAGACTGAATGCGTCGATAACCTTGATCCGTGCTTCCGTTCTTTTCGTTTAATTCGTTTAAACGCATTTTAGCCGTATTCTGCTTCAAGTACTCTGTCTGCAGTTCATCCTTTAGTTTTACAACCTCATCCCGCAGCCCATTCCTGTTGATGCGGCATTCATCGATTTTTTTCTGCAGGTCAAGGAGAGCGGCTTTTCGTTTTGCCACCTGTCCTTCCAGTTCTTCAATCTCACGGCGTCTTCCCAGAAGATTGCTTGAGTTTTTAAATGCTCCTCCGCTCATGGAACCGCCTGGACTCATCAATTCTCCATCAGTAGTTACGATCCTTAGAGAATGGCGGTACTTTCTTGCAAGGGAAATCGCGTTGTCCACATGGTCGACCACCACAGTTTTCCCAAGAAGTGACTGGATCAGCCCGGAATATTTTTGGTCTGCACTTACCAGTTCACTAGCCAGACCGATCACTCCCTGCTCTTTTAAAGCCTGCGGGGTGGAAAAGTTACCTTTGCCTGTGATTCCTGAGAGGGGCAGGAAAGTAGCCCTTCCGAATTTATTTCTCTTTAAAAATTCAATCTGTTTCTTGGCCGTCTCTTCCGTATCTGTCACGATATTCTGGATACTGCCTCCAAGGGCAGTCTCAATGGCAGTTTCGTATTCTTTTCCTACTTTAATGATATCCGCTACCACACCAAGTATTCCCGGATCATGGTCTTTTTGCTCCATAATACGGCGGATGCTGTTGCCATACCCGTCATACCGCTCTGCAATGTTTTTTAAGGATTCCAGCCGTGAGGATTCCCTGTGGTATTCTGTCTGTTGCTGTTCGATCTGCCTGTTGTACTGCTGAAGCTGCTGCTGGACCGTGGCAAGTGTCTCATTCACTTTATCACTTTGCTCCGTCAGTTTCTCAATGCGGGCTGTAATTTCATTATATTCGCTTTCCACTTCCTGGCAGATCACTTCCTGCTCTGCTTTTTCACTTTTCAGCTTCAAAGCTTCTTGTGACAGCTGGGCCTTTCTTATCTGGGCCTGCTCCAGCATAGCACCGTAACGCTGCATCCGGCCCTTTACCGTAGCCCTCTGGTTTAGGAGCTCAATAATGCTGCCCTTTCCCTTCTCGACTGCCTGCTCCAATCTTCCTATCTCAGATCGTATATCTGATACTGTGCAGTCTGCCTCTTTTTCTTTTTGGGAAACCTCCTGAAGACGCGTAGTAAGTCCGGCTAGTTCTTCCTTTTCCCGGTTTTCCTGTGTTTCATGCTCTTCGATCTGCTGGCGAATGGAACGGATCCGTGACTGTAGATGTTCATCACTTGTTTTTGCTGTGTTGATCTGCTCTCCCAACAGCTGGATCTGATTTTCAAATTGGGTCCTTCGGATCTTTCCCTGAGAAACTTCATCGCGTTTTTCTTGCAGGGTCACATCCAGCTTTTCCAGCTGTGCTTCTATCTCTTCGTATTCCTCTTTTGCTTTTTCGTACTCTGCTTTCGTCTCCTCCAGCTGGTTCTGGGCAAGCTGCTGTTTTTCCTCAACTTCCTGCAATTCACGTTTTAACCGTTCAAACTCCAAAAGGAAAAGGTTCACATCATAACGCTTCAGCTCGTCCCTCTTCTGTAAATAAATCTTTGCCGTCTGGGCTTGTTTTTCCAATGGTCCCAGCTGCCTTGTCAATTCAGACAAAATATCATTTACGCGGACAAGGTTCTGACGTTCTGCTTCCAGCTTTTTCTGCGCCGTATTTTTGCGCCTTTTAAACTTAACGATTCCTGCTGCCTCATCAAACAGCTCACGCCGCTCTTCCGGTTTACCGTTTAAGATCTTATCAATCTGTCCCTGACCGATAATAGAGTATCCTTCTTTGCCGATACCTGTGTCGTAAAACATTTCATTAATGTCTTTTAAACGTACCTGAGTGCCGTTCAGCAGGTATTCGCTCTCACCGGAGCGGTAAACGCGCCTCGTCACCGTCACTTCATCATAAGAAACAGGAAGCCTGTGGTCTGAATTATCCAGCGTTATGGAGACAGAAGCGTAGCCCAGAGGCTTTCTGGTCTCAGTACCTGCAAATATGACATCCTGCATGCTTGCGCCCCTCAGCTGTTTTGCACTCTGTTCTCCCAGCACCCAACGCACAGCATCGGCCACGTTGCTCTTACCGCTTCCGTTTGGTCCTACAATAGCCGTAATCCCGTTGTGGAATTGAAACACTATTTTATTTGCAAAGGATTTGAATCCGTGTACTTCAATACTTTTCAGATACATTCTGATTTTTCCCTTTCAATCCAATAATCGCGCGATACGCGGCTTCTTGCTCAGCTGCTTTCTTTGTGCTCCCGCTGCCTGTTCCCATGGTACGGTCACCGATCCTTACATCCACAATAAATCGCTTTGCATGATCCGGCCCTTCTTCTCCCGTAATCACATAACTGATCTCTTCTTCTTTGAAATCACGCTGAACAATTTCCTGCAAAATAGTCTTGCTATCATAAAAGAGTTTTTTATGTTCAATATCCGTCAGGACAAAACGTTCTACAAATTCTTTTGCATTAGCAAAACCACCGTCTAAGTAAATCGCCCCGATCAAAGCCTCCATGGCATCGGAAATAATAGAATTGCGGAATCTTCCTCCCGTGTGTTCCTCTCCTTTGCCCAGAAGAAGATGCTTTTCTAATCCAATCTCTTTGGCACACATAGCCAGAGTAGGTTCACAGACAATACTGGCACGCAGCTTCGTCATTTTCCCCTCCGGCATATCTGGATATTGGTGGAACAGGAAATCACTGCTGATCACTTCTAAAACAGCATCTCCCAAAAACTCAAGGCGTTCATTGTCATGAAGCATCTCAGCCCTGTGTTCATTTGCATAAGAGCTGTGGCACATTGCCTGCCTGAGCATAGCCGGGTCATGAAAGGTATATCCAATGATACTTTCTAATTTTTCATGGTTAAATTCAGTCATTTTTTTCCTCTTTCATCCTTTTAAAAAGGAGGCTTTATAAGCCCCCCTCTCATTTATCCTATTGCATTTCTTATAGCTTCAGCAGCATCTCCCACTGAAACGATCTTTTCTGCCTTTTCATTAGGGATTTCAATATCAAACTCTTCCTCGATACCCATGATGATCTGGAAAACATCTAACGAATCAGCTCCCAGATCATCTACAAACGTAGTGTCAGGCGTAATCTCATCCGCATCCACATTTAAAACCTCTGCAATAATGTTCTGCAATTTTTCAAATTCCATATATCATTTCTCTCCTTTTTTTGTATCTTCTATTATGATATGTTCTTTGATTTTTTCATTGATGTGCTGTTCTTTGAACTGCACACACTGGTAAATGGAATGTTCCACTTCTTTTGCCGTAGAGCTTCCGTGTGTTTTCACCACAAGTCCTTTCAACCCTAACAGGGGAGCCCCACCGTATTCCGTGGCATCAAAGGATTTTAATGTACTCTTCAGTGCAGGCTTCACAAGCAGTGCACCGATCTTAGACCTGAGATTCTGCATCATGCTTCCTTTGATCTTCTTGATCAGGGTCGCTCCAACACCCTCATAAAGTTTTAAAATAACGTTCCCTACAAATGCCTCACAGACAACCACATCACATACACCATCCGGTATATCCCTGGCTTCCACACTGCCTGTAAAATTAATATCACTACATTGTTTTAAGAGCGGGAATGTCTCTTTTACAAGAGCGTTCCCTTTTTCCTCCTCTGCACCGATATTTACAATTCCAACACGTGGATTTTTAATACCGAGAACATTTTCCATATAAATGGAGCCCATCTTTGCAAACTGCACCAGATGAGAAGATCTGGCATCAACATTTGCGCCGCAATCGATCAATAAAGCTACCCCATCCTTTGTGGGAATAAGGGGAGCAAGGGCCGGTCTTTCAATTCCTTTGATGCGTCCCACAATGGTCTGTCCGCCCACAAGAATCGCCCCTGAACTGCCTGCAGATACAAATGCATCTGCCTCTCCGCGGCGGACCATCATCATCCCTACTACTATAGAAGAATCTTTTTTGCTTCGAATAGCCGCTACCGGAGGTTCTGCAGTCTCAATCACCATTGATGTATGCACTACTTCGACCCGATCTTTGGGATATGAATACTTTGCCAGTTCTTTTTGTACCACATCCTCAATGCCCGTCAATATGATATGGATGTTCTCATGCTTCGTCACAGCCTGTACGGCACCTTTTACGATTTCAACCGGAGCATTGTCTCCGCCCATGGCATCAACAACCACACGTACTATTTCTGCCATATAATACCTCCCGCATTTCTATTCTACTATACTAGACATCATAATAAAAATCAACAGAAAAATAGGCATCTTCTACAAGATGCCTACACCCACTGCAAAGAATTAATCCATTGCAATAATCTCTTTTTTGTTGTAAGTTCCGCAGGCCTTGCAAACTCTGTGCGGAAGCATCAGCTCGCCACATTTGCTGCACTTTACAAGATTCGGAGCAGACATTTTCCAGTTAGCTCTTCTCTTGTCTCTTCTAGCCTTGGAAGTTTTATTCTTTGGACAGATAGACACGAATCACACCTCCTTAAAATTACTGAAAATATCAAGGATCTTGGCCATTCTTGGATCTAAATCTGTTCGCTTGCAGTCACATGAGCCATTGTTCAGATTTTGTCCACAAGTGCTGCAAAGCCCTTTGCAGTCTTCCCGGCACAGGATTCTCTCCGGCCAGCAAAGCAATGCCTCATCGTGAACAAGCTGATCCACATCCAGGTTATATCCATCAATATAATCTTTCTCATCTAGTTCAGTTTCATAATCAAACTGAATATGAAGTCCGGTCGCAACCAGCTCCAGACAACGTGCACAGGGAATCAACACCTCAACGTCTACGGTTCCCTCTAAGACCAGTTTCCTGTCACCCATGTTCTCAATGCGAATAGACACAGGAGACTTCCTTGAAATCTTAAAATCGCCGAATTTGTACGAAAAAAAATCAATACCAAGTTCGACTTCCCGCTGTATTACCTTTCCCTCTGTCAAAATCACTTCAGTAAGGTCCATCAAGGCATATTCCTCCTAACACACTTTTTAAATTATACCTACTAGATATTGATTTGTCAACATGTTTTTTTACTTTCAATATACAAAAGGTAACAGAAAGCCCCTGCACATCCTCCCCTTTCGAGAAGAATCATGTGCAAAGGCCTGTTCTGTCATTTTAAAAGGAATAAAACCTCGTATTATTTCGCTGCGTTTACAAGCTCTACTGTCTCACGGCAGATAGCAAGCTCCTCATTGGTCGGGATAACAGCAACTTTTACTTTGGAATCCGGTGTAGAAAGTACGAAGTTCTCTCCACGCTTTTTGTTCATCTCTTCATCCATAGTGATTCCAAGGTATCCAAGGTAAGCAAGTACTTTTCCACGAACCAGTCCTGCATTCTCACCGATACCGCCTGTAAATGCGATAGCATCCACACCGTTCATGGCTGCTACGTAAGAACCAACGTATTTTGCCACACGGTAGCAGAATGCGTCAATGGCAAGTGTTGCTGCTTCATTGCCGTCGTTCATTGCATCTTCAAGATCACGGAAGTCGCTGGAAAGGCCGTTGGACAGAGCCATAACACCTGATTCTTTATTCAGGATGCGTACCATCTCTGCTACGTCGATATTTTCTTTCTTGCATACAAACTCAAGAACTGCCGGATCAAGGTCACCGGAACGCGTTCCCATGATAAGTCCTTCAAGAGGAGTAAGACCCATGGATGTATCAACACATTTACCGTTCTCAACTGCACTGATAGAAGCACCGTTGCCCAGATGGCAAACAACTACTTTTGAATTGTCTTTGTCAAGACCAAGGAATTTGATGGTCTCTTTGGAAACGAAGCTGTGTGATGTTCCGTGGAAACCATACTTACGAACTGCATATTTCTCATAGAATTTTGTCGGTATAGCATAACGGTATGCTTTTGCCGGCATGGTCTGATGGAAAGCAGTATCGAAAACAGCTACGTTTGGCTTGCCCGGCATCAGTTCCATACATGCACGGATACCCATAAGGTTTGCCGGATTGTGAAGCGGTCCAAGGTCGCAGCACTCGTCGATTACAGAGATTACTTCGTCATCGATGATACGGGACTGTGTAATCTTGGAACCGCCGTGAAGTACACGATGGCCGATTGCTTCTACTTCATCAAGGCTCTTCAATACACCTGTAGAGGGATTTACAAGGGCATCAAGTACCATCTTGATCGCCTCTGTATGGGTCGGCATGGGAGCTTCTGTCACTTCTTTTTCTCCGCCTGACGGCTGGTAAACCAGTCTTCCGTCAATACCGATACGCTCGCAAAGACCCTTTGCCGCAACAGCCTCAGTATCGGAATTAATCAGCTGGAATTTCAGGGAAGAACTTCCGCAGTTGATTACTAATACATTCATCTTAATATCCTCCTAAAAATATGTAGCTTTCTGTAATTATTTGTTCTGGCACTGAACTGCTGTGATGGCTACTACACCAACGATATCATCAGCGGAGCATCCACGGGACAGGTCATTGACCGGAGCTGCGATACCCTGTGTAACCGGGCCGTATGCTTCTGCCTTAGCCAGTCTCTGTACAAGTTTGTATCCGATGTTTCCTGCATCCAGATCCGGGAAGATCAGAACGTTGGCATGTCCTGCTACCGGGCTGCCCGGAGCTTTTGATTCGCCTACGCTCGGAACGATAGCTGCATCAAGCTGAAGCTCGCCGTCCAGCATAAGATCCGGATTTTCTTCTTTTGCGATCTTAACTGCTGCAGTTACTTTATCGATATCAGCATGCTTTGCGCTGCCCTTTGAAGAATGGGACAGGAAAGCTACCTTCGGCTCTGCTCCTACCAGAGATTTGAAGGACTCTGCAGAAGATGCTGCGATAGCTGCCAGCTCTTCCGGGTTCGGGTTCTGGTTCAGACCGCAGTCAGCAAATACGAATGTACCGTTCTCACCGAACTCACAGTTCGGAACTTCCATCAGGAAGAATGCGGAAACAAGTTTTGTACCCGGTTTTGTCTTCAGGATCTGAAGGCACGGTCTTAATGTATCAGCTGTGGAATGGCATGCGCCTGATACCATACCGTCTGCATCTCCCATCTTTACCATCATAACGCCGTAGTACAGGTACTGGTTCAAAAGGATCTCTTTTGCCTGCTCCGGTGTCATTCCTTTTTTAGATCTCAGCTCAACGAGCTTATCAATATATGCAGCCGTTCTTTCAGATGTAGCCGGATCAACAACCTTCACACCTGTAAGATCCAGACCTTCGCCGTTTTTCTTAACAACGTCCTCGGAACCTACCAGAATAATATCTGCAATGCCTTCCTTCAGGATCTTTGCAGCTGCTTCATATGTTCTTCTGTCTTCACTCTCCGGTAAAACGATCGTTTTTTTGTCTGCTTTTGCTTTCTCTTTCAGAACATCAATAATTGCCATGACTCATGGACTCCTTTCGCTTGTATTTACATGATTGCAAAAGTCCAGAGTATACTCTGAACCATTTCGCATTATGAATAATTATAACCCAAAATCTTACAGTGGACAAGATGAAATTTGCGTTGCACCTCCCTTTTTTGTCTGGTAAAATAGTGTTTATTTCTATTGTATTGAAAATAAAACATTTTCAGGAGTAAATGAAATGCGTACAGTTGGAATCATAGCGGAATACAATCCCTTTCACACCGGCCATGCATACCACATAGCACAGGCAAAAAAAATATCAGGTGCTGATTACGCGATGGTCATCATGAGCCCTGACTTTGTACAGCGGGGAACTCCTGCTGTTTTTGACAAATACACAAGGACTCAGATGGCCCTTCAATGCGGTGCAGATCTGGTCATTGAGCTTCCGGTCTGCTACGCTTCCGGAAGCGCCGAGTTTTTCGCGGAAGGCGCCATTGCCCTTCTGAACCGCATCGGCGTGGTCGATACCCTTGTATTCGGGGCAGAACATGACGATCTGGCTCTTTTTCAAGCTACAGCCGATCTGCTCCTCGAAGAGCCGGAAGCTTATTCTAAGATGCTGAAAGCTTTTTTGAAAGAAGGGTTCACCTATCCGAAAGCACGAAGTGAAGCGCTGATTCGGACATTGGAAAGCAATACTTTCAGCTGCATACAGAACGATTCAGGAAATACACAATCCTACCTCTCAAGTTTTCTATCCTCTCCCAACAATATTTTAGGGATCGAATACTGTAAAGCGCTAAAAAAAACAAAAAGCAGGATCATGCCGATACCGCTGCTGCGTTTCGGGAGCAGTTATAACAGCACTTCCCTTGACGGAGTGTTTTGCTCTGCCAGTGCGCTAAGAGAAGGAATCCAAAGGGAGGAAGATATGGAAGAATTGCTTCCTTTCATTCCGGTAAGCTGCCGTCCTCTGTTTTTAGATTCTTTAAAGCGCACTGTCTTTGCAGATGACATGCTTCCTTTTATAGTTAACAAGCTTCTAACAGAACAATCCTTCAGCCATATTCTTGATATAAGCTTGGATCTTTCAGAGCGCATCCAGAACCTCCGTTTTCCCTCCATCGGAAAATCCTTTGACGAACTGTCAGAAAGCTTGAAAACAAAGCAAGTCACGAAAGCACGCATAAATCGCGCATTGGTCCATCTACTATTGGATATCCGGACAGATGCTGTGGATTCATTCCGCCAAAAAGGAACTGTTTTTTATGCCAAGGTTCTGGGGTTTTCTAAAAATGCAGTTTCTCTGCTGCATGCGATAAAAGAAAACAGTGATTTGCCCTTCCTCACAAAGCCAGCCAAAGCAGATAGTCTGCTTCAGGGCGCCGGATTGAATATGTGGAAACAGGATCTCTATGCTTCCCATCTGTACCGAAGCGTAGTGTCCTGCAAATACCATGTGCCATTTCGGACTGAATGGGAAACAAGCCCCATCATCCTGCCATGACATCACCTGCCGAAAGCCCATTTGTACAGGCAGTATACCCTTTTTCCCCGTCATGATAAAAAACGCAGCCGCTTACTCTTTTCGAATAAGGGCTGCGTTTTGTGTTTCATCTCATTTCACTTCTGACGTGATCGTCAGTTGCTTCCATTGACGGCATGATTACCAGCATCTCACAGCACATACTGGTGTGCTGTAATAGCAGTTTGAAATAATGATGCCGGAATTTGAGTTAGCCGCGTGGACGATCTGGCCTCCTCCGATGTAGATGGCTACATGGTCGATTCCGCTTCCGCTGCTGTAAAATACCAGATCACCTGCCTGCAGGCTATCCAGAGATACTGCTGTACCGTTTCCGGACTGTGCCGCTGCAGTACGTGACAGGCTGATTCCAAAGTTTGCGAACACAGACTGTGTAAATCCGGAACAATCTGCACCATTTGTCAGGCTGGTACCGCCCCATACGTATGGATTTCCTACAAACTGAACGGCATAGTCTGCAATGGCTTGTCCCGTACTTGAATCAGAGGAGGGAGCCTCTGTCTCCGGCTGCGTCTCAGGCTGGGCTTCTGTCTCCGTCCAAGTCTGCTCCGGCTGTGTCTCAGGCTGGGCTTCCGTCTCCGTCCAAGTCTGCTCCGGCTGTGTCTCAGGCTGGGTTTCTGTCTCTGTCCAAGCCTGCTCCGGCTGTGTCTCAGGCTGAGCCTCTGTCTGCGTCCAAGTTTCCTCCGGCTGGGTTTCAGGCTGAACCTCTGGTTCTACCCATGTTTCTTCCGGCTGTGTTTCCGTACTTGTCCAAGATTCTTCTGATGTTTCCTCCCATGACTCTGCCGGCTGGCTCTCTGCCCACTGGGCTGCTTCCTGCTCAGAGCGCAGTCTTTCCTGCTCTTCTTCCAGCGTCTCCGCTGTAGGATAATACGTCTTATATTCCACATAATATGCGTTTACATAGCCGTATACATCGTCCCCAAGAGCAACTTTCATCCAGTCACCGCTGTAATCCACAACTTCCAATTCTTCTGACTGGTGTGCGATACCTAAAACATCAGCTTCTTCTGTAGGATTTGTCCGGATATTTAACTCTTCCGGATGTACAGCTGCTACGTTGTATGCAACCTCTGCCGCAATGGCTTCTGCCTCTTCATCCGTAGCGATATACTCTGCTTTGACATATCCCACAGCATTTCCGGATTGGATCTTATACCAATCCCCTTCCTGACCTATAATAGTTGCAGAATCATAATTATACATCTTGGCAACTACTTCACAGTCAGTGTCGGCTCCGCTGCGGACGTTGACATACTCCTCACACTGGGCAAATACAAGTTCTCCCGTCCTGTCTTTGCTTTCTGTTTCTGCCTGTTCGGAAGTTTCCTGATCAGCAGCAGTTTCTGTTTCTACCGGTGTACCTGTGTCCTCAGATCCTTCCACAGTTTCCGCTTCCGTCTCCACAGGAGCCGTTTCAGCTTCTTCGGCCTGAACCGGTACTGAGAGCATCATTCCTGCTGCTAAAATACACGGTGCAAGCTTCCAAACCCTTCTTCTCATCTTTTTCTACTCGCCTCCATTCTTTTTGCAACATTGTTACAAAAATATTACTATTTGTTACTAAAGTATCATAGCAAAGTAATATTTTTATGTCAACTGAAGAGCGGCGATTTAATTTTTTTATAAGATATTTGATGGAATTGTGAGCTTTACTGCCTGATATCCACGTAACCGATTTTCAGGCTATTTTCCGTAAACTCATAACCGGCTCCGCTTGCATCAAGGTTCAGATACAGCAGATCCAGTTCATCCTTATTCGCCAAAAATCCTATATGGACGGTTTTACTTTCTCCCGGTTCTAGGACGTCAATATAATTAGACCCATTGCCGTTTCCCCCGTGGACATCAAAATAGGCCATTTCCGGTGAATCTGTCATGCCGGAACTCACAACTGTGTCACAATCCAGATCCTGCATCTGGCTTGCCCTGTCAAAAATCCTGTAGCCTTTTTCTGTTTCCTGCAGCTTCAATATGTTTGCAAAGAAAAGTATGTTATAAAGGGTCACATCACCTGCGTTTTTATAATCTACCGTCACATATACCAGACACTGTTGTATTTCTTCTGTTTTTAATGTCTCATCTACTGTAGATATACCGTCACCATCTTTCATATACTGTATCGTTACAGGACGCAGCTTTCCGCTTTCATCTGTCTGTCCTTTCAGGTCTTCATCCACGTAATCAAAGTCAAGCAAGCTTAAGTCTTCTGCTATCTGCACATCCTTCACGCAAGCGGTAAGAGCATTTGTTTCAATACTATTCCCCTCTTCATCTTCAGCGATCATGTCTCCCAAGTCTACTTCGCTTCCCACAGAATGGAGATGATCCATTTCCTGCTTCGTAGCCTCCAGCTTGAAATCACTCTCTGCAACTGCATAATCCTCCTCTTTCAGCATCAATAAATAATCAGACCAGCTTTGCGGCTCACAAAAATCATTCTGTTTTTCTTGTGGAAACTCTGCAAGGCTGATACCTTCCACAAATTTCATTAATTCTTCGTCGGACACATTATCTGCCGTATATATCTGGAGAATCAAGTTTCCTTCCGGATAGGACACATAGAGGATCCTGTCAAAATCCACCCCTAATCCCTCGTGGGCAGCACGTTTCAGGAAAATACATTTGTGCCCATTTATGTCTTTCTCCTCACGTTCCACAATATTTGTATCAAGAATCTCAAAGGTTTCATCTTCCCCCTCTTCTGTTTTCCCCTCCAAAGGGTATTCCTCCAGCGATACGGTCTTTTGTTCCCTGCGCATGATCTTATAACATTCATTCATCAATATCCTGATCAGCCAGATCTTTCCGTACCGGTCAAAACGAAGTGTGTGGATTTTTTCAAAAGCTTTTACGATTGCTTCCGAAATGGCATCCTCACACTCTGCATCTCTTCTAAGGAGCGATTTTGCCACACGGTACATGG
This sequence comes from Lachnospiraceae bacterium, assembly GCA_022776305.1. Taxonomy (GTDB): domain Bacteria; phylum Bacillota; class Clostridia; order Lachnospirales; family Lachnospiraceae; genus Choladousia. Next base: position 31,842 of record JALFIB010000113.1, on the reverse strand, counting down.
TCTCAGATGAAGCAAGAATCAATTCTCCCAGTTGTTGTCTGTCCATATGTTTTCCTTTCCTCCGGCCGTTTTTTCTTACATGCATGCTGTCCAGGTCATTCAGCCATATTACCACTCACGGGCAAACGCATCGTAGCGCATGGCTTATAACTCTTTCATCAATTAGATGGGTAAAGGCTGAAATCGGTCTCACAAATGCTGTAATAAATGTTGTACTAAATTTTGTACATTTCAAGTCATAATGAATAATTTTTGCGCTCCCACGTGGCAGGGTCTATCCTATAACGCAAAAAACCGCAGCGGCGAGAATCCGTATCTGCCGCTGCGGTATATCCTAAAACCTGTATACTGTTTGTATTTTCTAATTCTTGAAACTGTGGATCGGGGCTGGGATGCGGCCTTTCCGATTGATAAAGGATTCGCAGGAAAACTTATTTACAGGCATGATAGGTGCATATCCCAACAGTCCTCCAAATTCAACGATCTCCCCTACTCCTTTGCCGATCACCGGGATCACACGCACTGCTGTCGTTTTCTGGTTTACCATGCCGATCGCCATCTCATCCGCGATAATGCCGGAAATCGTAGACGCCGGCGTATCACCCGGAATCGCGATCATATCAAGGCCTACGGAGCAGACACAAGTCATTGCCTCCAACTTTTCCATGGTAAGGGCCCCTGCCTGTACAGAGTCGATCATTCCCTGATCCTCACTGACCGGGATAAATGCCCCGCTTAATCCGCCTACATAAGAGGATGCCATCACACCGCCTTTTTTCACCTGATCGTTTAGAAGGGCAAGGGCTGCAGTGGTGCCGGGAGCACCTGCATACTCCAGCCCGATCTCACAGAGGATATCAGCCACGCTGTCTCCGATGGCCGGTGTAGGTGCAAGGCTGAGATCGATAATTCCAAAAGGAATGCCGAGACGTCTGGAAGCCTCCTGAGCTACCAGCTGTCCCACGCGTGTTACTTTAAATGCAGTCTTTTTGATGGTCTCACAAAGTGTTTCAAAATCTGCACCTCTCACATGGGAAAGGGCATGTTTTACCACACCGGGACCGCTGACGCCCACGTTAATCACTGCATCTGCTTCCGTGACTCCGTGGAAAGCACCTGCCATGAAAGGATTATCATCAGGCGCATTACAAAATACGACGAATTTTGCACATCCAAGGGAATCCTGTTCCTTTGTGAGTTCTGCTGTCTTAAGGATCATCTGGCCGATCAGACGCACTGCATCCATGTCAATGCCGCACTTTGTGGAACCTACATTGACGGAACTGCACACGCGTTCTGTATTTGCCAGTGCTTCCGGGATGGACTCAATGAGATATTGGTCTGCTTTCGTCATCCCCTTGGAAACTAATGCAGAATAACCTCCCAGAAAGTTTACACCCACTTCCTTTGCAGCGCGATCCAGTGTTTTCGCAATAGTCACAAAGTCTTCCGGGCATTTGCATGCACTTCCGCCCACCAAAGCAATAGGGGTAACGGAAATTCGTTTATTTACAATGGGGATCCCATATTCTTTTTCTATTTCTTCTCCGGTAGATACGAGATTTTTTGCAGTTGTTGTTATTTTTCGGTATATTTTCTCATTTAAAACCTGCAGGTCGCTGTCAATACAATCCATGAGGCTGATACCCAATGTAATTGTACGTACATCGAGGTTTTCCTGCGTGATCATCTTATTTGTCTCGTTAACTTCAAAAATATTGATCATGATTTCTCCTTTTATCAGAACGCCTTTTTATATAAGGCAAAAATCCTGTCTTTTCTGTCCCGATGTTTCCGTTCCTTGTCAAACGGATATTCGCAATCCGCTTTGCTACTTGCTCATAACCGAATAACTGCTTCGGTTAAATACGATGCATCATATTAAAAATATCTTCATGCTGGCAGCGGATCACTACACCGATCTCTTTTCCCACAGCTTCAAGTTCCTCAGCAATCTGGACGCCGCTTTTGGGTGACTGTGTCGCGTCTGCCACCATCATCATATTAAAAAATCCTTGTACAATGGTCTGTGAAATATCTAAAATGTTCACATTGTTTTCCGCAAGATATGTACATACTTTTGCAATGATACCAACGGTGTCTTTTCCAACTACTGTAATAATCGTCTTTTTCATAATCTCTCATCCTTTCAGCTATACTGCTATCAATTGCGACGGCTCGTCCCTCTTTGCGATCTGTATAGGGAAATCTTCTGCTTTATATGGATTGTCCCCCATGGTGATCTCAGCACAGACCGTGGCAAGTGCAAGTGCTTCGTAATTGTTTTCTTTACTTAAGTGTCCCAGCATGACTGCCTTCATATCATCATGCAGGATCTCTCCTAACAGCCTGCCTGCATTATCATTGGAAAGATGCCCTTTCTGTCCTAAGATCCTTTGTTTTAAATAATAAGGATAGATCCCTACCTGAAGCATATTTACATCATGGTTCGACTCAATCAGCACCGCATCCAGATGTTTCAGGTGGTCTACGATATAATCATCATAGTATCCCAAGTCTGTGGCTACAGCCACTGATTTTTTACCAGATGCCAGCCGATATGCCACCGGCTCAGCTGCATCGTGGGAAACGCGAAAAGGAAGTATCTCCATATCTCCCACAGAAAATCCTTCGTCAGGTACGATCTCCTGAAACAAGGATTCATCCACCTTTCCAAGCATCTTCTGTCCCAGCATCGCACGCTTCGTTCCTTTGGAGCAGTAGATCGGGATCCCATACTTCCTTGCGAGGACACCAAGACCTTTGATATGGTCCGAATGCTCATGGGTGATCAAGATCCCATCCAGTTCCTCCGGTTTATGCTCAATAGAATGCAGCCCTGCCACCACTTTTTTCCCGCTGATCCCCGCATCGATCAAAATACCTGTGTGATCCGTACCTGCAAAGATGCAGTTTCCGCTGCTTCCGCTGGCAATACTACAAAAATCCATGCTCTCTCAATCCTTTATCTATTTGTTCATAGGTATTTTCCACAAAATCACTGCTGTTGTCAATGACAAAATTACATTTTGCGCGATATTCCGACTCATCCAGCTGATTTCCCATGATCTTTTTTGTTTTCTCGTTGCTGTAACCTCTGCTTGAGGCGAGACGCCGTGCTCGCACCTTGGCATCCGTATGGATATACCATATCTCATCGCAGACCAGATCGTACCTGTCTTCAATCAGTAATGCCGCTTCTATGACAAAAAAGGGGACTATTCCTCGTCCCCTTTCTTTTTCTATCTCTGAGACAATGTATGCCTTTACTGCAGGATGTACGATCTTGTTTAGGAGGGAAAGCTTTTCTTCATTGGAAAAAACTTCTGCAGCAAGTTTTTCGCGGCAGATGGATCCGTCCGGCCATAGGATTTCTCCTCCGAATGATTCTACAATCTGATTGTAACATCCTTCTCCCGGCTGCTGGAGTTGTTTTCCCACCTCATCCGCCTGTATCACACGTGCTTTATACTGCCTTTCCAGATAACTTAATATAGTGCTTTTGCCGGCGCCTACCCCGCCGGTGATCCCAAGAATTTTCATGTCATATTCCCTTAAATACCTGTTTTTCTTCTTTTGTTCAGGCCATTCCAACCTTTTTCAACCGAATAAGCTTTTATTTTGCCTCATACCAATTTTTTCCATCGTGGATATCCACTTCAAGGCGCACTTTCAGTTCAGCTGCATTCTGCATTTCCCGCACCATCATCTCGCGCACCTCTTCCAATTCATCTACTGCCGTCTCCACAAGAAGCTCATCATGGACTTGGAGAATCAGCCTGGACTTCATATGGCGGGATCTAAGCCATTCATTGACACGGTTCATGGCAATTTTGATAATATCCGCCGCAGTTCCCTGAATAGGCGCATTCATAGCCACACGCTCACCGAAAGAACGCTGCATAAAATTTGAAGATTTCAATTCCGGCACAGGACGCCTTCTTCCAAACATGGTTGTCACAAACCCTTTTTCTTTTGCTTCTTCCACTGCTTGATCCAAGAACCTCTTAATGCCGGGATAAGTCTTAAAATACTGCTCAATATACTCCTGCGCTTCTTTTCTTGTAATACTCAGGTCCTGGCTTAATCCAAAGGAACTGATTCCATAGACAATCCCGAAATTGACTGCCTTAGCATTTCGGCGCAAAAGAGGCGTCACTTCCTCCGGTGCTACATGGAACACCTGTGAAGCAGTGATCGTATGGATATCCTGTGCATTACGATAAGCCTCGATCAGCTTTTCATCATCCGATAAATGTGCCAGAACACGCAGCTCGATCTGGGAATAATCCGCATCTAAAAATACGAATCCTTCATCCGGAACGAATACCTTCCGGATCAGCCGCCCAAGTTCCATACGAATAGGTATATTCTGCAGATTTGGATCGGTACTGCTGATACGGCCTGTAGCTGTGATCGTCTGATGGAATTTTCCATGGATCCTTCCATCAGATGAAATAAAGTTTGCAAGCCCATCTGCATAGGTAGATTTCAGTTTTGTCATCTGCCTATACTCTAAAATTTCCGAGACAATAGGAAATTCCGGTGCAAGCTTTTCCAGCACTTCCGCCGCTGTAGAATATCCTGTCTTTGTCTTCTTGCCATGGGGCAGCTGCAGCTTTTCAAACAATACCACACCCAGCTGCTTGGGTGAATTAATATTAAATTTCTCCCCTGCAGCTTCATAGATCATCTGCTCCAATTCTTCAATACGGCCTTCCAGCTGGCTGCCGTAAGCTTTCAGTTCTTCGGCTTTGACCCGGATACCTTCTCTTTCCATATCAGAAAGAGTGTACACCAACGGCATCTCTACCTCATCAAATAATTGTTTCATCCCTGCATCCGTGAGACGCTGGTCTAAAACAGGGCAGGCTTCATACAATACTTTAACCGCCCTACATATATAATGGATAAATGCATCCTTTTTCTCTTCCCACACTTTTGCCAGCATGTCTTTTCCGAACAATTCATTTCGTGAAGGAATCAGGCAGTCCAGATGCTCACGCGCAATGTCTTCCGGCTCATAACTGTCTTTTAAGGGATTCAGCAGATAGGCTGCAATGGCTTCATCAAACAGCTTTCCCCTGTTCTCCGGCAGTATAGACAGCGAAGGCAGCTGTTCTTTTAAATGGAGTGTAATGACCCTATCGGCCTGAATTGTCAGGTCGGAAATTTTTTGGCAAAGATATTCTCTCGTTAAGAAACCTTCCGCCGGGATAAAATAAGATTCATCCGCCGACAAGCACAGGGCAGCACCTAAAAAGCTACTCTTTTCCTGTACGATGAAAAAAGCTGCTTGTTTTCCGGCTGCACTTCCAAAAAGGGATTCGGCTTCAGAAAAATCACTGATGCAACGGAAATTCTCCTCTTTTGAAGGTGCTTCCTCCTCAGTCTGGAAACGACCCAACAAATTTTTAAACTCAAGTTTCCTGCACAGTTCAAGGGCTTCTTTTGTATACAAATGATCCAGCTGTGCCCGCTGTTCATCAAGTGTAAAAGGAGCTTCCAGATCAATGGTTGCAAGCACCTTGCTCATCTGTGCCATATCATAGTGGTCGCGCAAGGCTTCCCTTGCCTTTGCAGGTCTGATCTCGTCCACATGAGCATACGCCTCTTCAATGGAACCATACTGTGCAATCAATTTTGTAGCTGTTTTTTCGCCGATTCCCGGAACTCCGGGAATATTGTCAGAAGCATCTCCCATCAATGCTTTCACATCAATGAACTGGATGGGAGTTACCTGGTATTTTTCCAAAACGTCCTTCTCATAATACTCTTCTATCTCAGTACCTGTAGCCTTTGTCTTCGGTATAAGGATCCTGACATCCTTTCTTGCAAGCTGCAGTAAGTCCCTGTCCCCGGATACAATACAGACTTCAAAGCCTTTTTTTTCCATCTGAGATGAAACCGTTCCCAAAATATCATCCGCTTCATACCCTTCAAGCTGCATGACTGGCACACCCATCGCCTGAAGCATTTCTTTCATAAGGGGCACCTGCTCCCGCAGTTCTTCCGGCATGGGCTTTCGTGTCCCTTTATATCCTTCATACATCTTATGCCGGAAGGTGGGCGCTTTTAGGTCAAAGGCTACCGCACCGTAAGATGCATGTTCCGTTTCCAATACTTTGAAAAAAATATTTAAAAATCCATATACTGCATTTGTATGGAGCCCCTCACTGTTGGTCAGGACAGGAAGGCCATAAAATGCCCGGTTCAAAATACTATGTCCATCAATCAAAACAATTTTTTCTTTTTCTGCCATACTGCACCCCTGCATCTTATTTTTTCGTCGATTCTGTGGTTTTTATAGCCTTTGTGGCATCTATCGTCACCGTGCTCTTTACAATTTCTTTGTTTTCTGTCATCTACGTGGCCTTTGTAATCTACTTGTTTTCTGCCATTTCTTCAGTCTCTGTCATCTCTGATGTCTCTGTCATCCCAGTCTCTGGGGTTTGCTGCAATTCTAAGGTCTTTTCAGCTTCTTCCTTCTCCTCTATTGCACGAAAATGAAGCCCATCTCCGGCATGCAGGCTATGGATCGCTTTATGGAAGGTACTCTGTTCCATCTGCACTTTTTGGACCTCAAAAGTAGTATAAACACTTAACAATAAAAGGATCTCAACAAAGACAAGCAGTGTTCCCTGCATGATATGAAACACTTTTCTTCTCAGTATTCCCCGTTTCACAGATCGTATCTCCTCGTGGAGCAATTTCCGAAAATCATACTCTGTATGGTTACCGGAATCCAGCGTGTCAAGGGCTTTATATACTGTGAAATATATATCCAATTCATCCATGCAGTCGCTGCAGTGCTCGATATGTTTTAAAAATTGTTCAGCTTCTTTATCCGACAGCTCTTTTTTTATGAAAGGAGTTACCATTCTTCTCGCTTCCATACAATTCATGTCCATCAGACCTCCAATGACCAGGCTTTTTGTTTGAGAATAATTGTACAATTTGTTCTTCCCATTGTCAATGAATATCCTCCCAGCAAGCTGGCACGAATATACTCCCATCAAGCCGGCGTTTCCACAGTCATGTTCTTTTCCTCATCGCTATGATTTTTCCGTTATAGATATTGAAATTTCCCCGTAAAAAAATCCTGAAGCAAATGCTTCAGGATTTTTGATCTGCCGCTGGCCGGACTCGAACCGGCACGGTGTTACCCGCTTGATTTTGAGTCAAGTGCGTCTGCCAATTCCGCCACAGCGGCATGACATGCTTTATCAGCACGTCGATTATAGTATCACATTTCAAATTGAATTGCAAGCTATTTTTAATATTTCATATCCTTTAAAATATCACAGAAATCATAGGTTGCAAAATAATCCTTCGGAGTCTCCGCACGGCGGATCATCTGCGCTGTGCCGTCTTCTTTCAAAAGGATCTCTGCTGAACGAAGCTTTCCATTGTAATTATATCCCATAGAGTACCCATGGGCTCCTGTATCATGGATAACAAGAAGATCTCCCATATCAATTTTCGGCAGGTGACGGTCAATGGCAAACTTATCGTTGTTTTCACAGAGGGAACCTGTCACATCGTACACATGGTCACAAGGCTCATTCTCTTTGCCCATAACCGTAATGTGATGGTATGCACCATACATGGCCGGGCGCATAAGGTTTACTGCACAGGCATCAACACCGATGTATTCTTTATGTGTATGCTTCTCATTGATGGCACGGGTCACAAGGCATCCATAAGGTCCAAGCATGTAACGTCCCAGCTCTGTATACAAAGCAACGTCTCCCATGCCTGCAGGAACCAGCACTTCGTCATATACCCGTTTTACACCAGCAGCAATCTTGCGGATATCATTTTTTTCTTGATCCGGACGGTAAGGAATACCGATTCCGCCGGAGAGGTTGATAAATTTAATCTTCGCACCTGTTTTTTCATGGAGAGATACCGCAAGCTCAAACAATACCTTAGCCAGCATCGGATAGTAATCATTTGTCACCGTATTGCTTGCAAGGAACGCATGGATACCGAACTCTTCCACACCCTTTGACTTCATAATGCGGAATGCCTCTTCAATCTGCTCTGTAGTCATACCATATTTTGCATCCCCGGGATTATCCATGATGTCATTACTGATCTTAAACAGTCCGCCCGGATTATAACGGCAGGACATAGTCTTTGGGAGCTGTCCCACTGCCTGTTCCACTTTTTCAATATGTGTTATATCATCTAAATTAATGATACCGCCAATCTCCGCAGCTTTTTTAAACTCATCCACCGGAGTATCATTGGAAGAAAACATAACGTCGTGGCCTTTGATCCCCAGTACCTCAGACAGCATCAGCTCTGTCATGGATGAGCAATCCGTACCACATCCATACTCATGGAGGATATTGATCAAAAACGGATTTGGTGTTGCTTTTACTGCAAAAAATTCTTTATATCCTTTATTCCATGAAAATGCATCATAAAGTTCTTTTACATTTTCACGGATCCCTTTTTCATCATACAGGTGAAAAGGGGTAGGAAACTGCTGTACGATCTCCTCAAGCTTTTCTTTTGACACAAACGGTTTTTTCATAATGGTACACTCCTCATCAACCCGGTCTTCTCACTCAGGCCTTTCATTTTTGTATTAATATACTCTTTGGCAAATCAACTTGTCAATACTCATCCGCCAAAAAACGTATTATCCCTATTCTTTTTATCTACAAGATGATTATACTGCAAAATTTTATATTCATTCAACAATTCTGAATATTTATCACTGGAATACGTGTAAAATGTTCCCTCACTGTCCCGATATACATTCCCATTTACGACTGGCAGCGTCTCCATCAGATCCTTTAAAAAAGACTGATACCCGGTGAGCGGGATGCCGGAATGCTCTAACAGGATCCCTCCTAAATAATTTACACTGATCCCATCGTAATATTGGTGCTCAAGGCCGTAATTACTCCATATCATAAAAGGAACGCGGTATCCCTGCTGTTCATAATCAAGAGTCTCATCACTATTCACTCCGCAGATCCGCTGTACCACATTGGTGATATAATCTGAAGGCTGATGGTCGCCAAACATGAGGACAACCACAGGCTCGTCCAGCTCTTCAAAATAATTGATCAATCTTTCCAGTGCTTTATCTGTCTCATTCATCAGCGTCAAATATTTTTCTGTGGCAAGGACACTGGTTGTCTTTGATCCAACACCTTCAATCTTTATATAGGAATAAAAATCAGGGCTGGCTTTGCTGTATCCTCCATGGTTCTGCATCGTGACTTCAAAAATAAAGTTCTTCTCTCCATCTGCTTTGTTTTCAAATTGTTCCATAATCTTGTCGAAGGCTGCATTGTCACTGACATAACCTCTCATTTTTTCCGGATCGTCAAAAGAGCGGAGGCTTAAAAACTCATCAAACCCAAAATAATCATATACCTCATCCCGGTCCCATCCGGAAGCATTATAGGGGTGGATCGCCGTGGTATTGTAACCTAATGACTTCAGGTAAGAAACCAGCGAAGGTGTTTCATCGTGGATATACTGCTGGTACGGCACACTGCCGGTGGGCAAAAATCCCATGGTATCCCCCGTAAGAAATTCAAATTCAGAATTTGCCGTATTGCCTCCCTTTACGGAAACGTACACTTCTCCCCCCACTGCTTCCTCCTGCAGACTCTTAAAGAAGGGTATCACTTCTTCACTTGTCTCAAAATCCCCCCATATGGAAAGATCTGAAAAAGCTTCATCCATGATCACTACAACATTTGGGTATTCTGATTCATCCTTCATCTCCGGCCCATCTGCCTGACCTGTGCTTTCCGGAAGGGATTCATATTTTTTCTGGATCTCTTCGACTTTTGCCGAAGAATAACCTGAAGGCTCTTCAATATTCAAAAAGCGGAGATTTCCCAAAAAAGCTGCGGCAATTCCATTATTGCGGTACAGGACGTTTAAAGTAAACAGCGTAGTATCCATACCGAAAAAGCTTTGTACACTTGCTTTTTGAATCCCGGATATATACATGCATAACATCAATACACATAAAAAAGCAGCCGGGATCCTGATCTTTTTCTTTTTGATTCTCACAGAAGACTTAGAGGCGATCAAGATCATCCATAAAAAACTCATCACTACGAAAGCAGCTTTCCATGTCAGTGTAAAAGAATAATTGTCTGCCACAGACATAGCTGTCCCGATGGAAAGGAAATCCCATGGGACAATAGGGGAAGAACGAAAGCTCACTACGTAATAATTTGCCAGCCCAAAAATCATGGGAACCAATGTGCCCAGAGTAAGCCCCATCTTCACACTTCCTGACAAAAAAATAGTCGTTCCGTATAAGAAATAAAAAAACAACAGGTTTAAAATAATGATCGGTATGTCCAGATCCGTCAGGACATGTGTGTAATTCTCCAAAGCCGTAAATGCTCCGAAGGGTATGAGGATAGATACAATGACAGATATAACAATGCCATAAGAAATCGGCCAGAGCACAAAGGCACCGGCTCCCAGAGAAAGGAGCACTGCAACGGCAAGCATACATCCGTCCATACCCTCCCCTGCCACTGCAAGTCCTGTAATAATAAGCATAGCTGCGGTGACAATGATTGCTACCGCAGCTTTTCTTCCTTGAAAATGTAATTTTTTATTTCTTTCCTTCATTTAAATATTACCTTACTTTGCTTTGATATGCTGGTGTGTAAAAAGATGATCCTGACAGTATTCATAATTTCCGTCACATTTTGAGCAATAACGGAACTCTAAATGGTCTCCATCCTTTTCAGTCCGTCCGCAGACTGCACATTTATGCCGTGTGCCCTGCTTAGGCTGTACCTTCTGCACACTTCTTTTAAATTCATTTCTCCGATGCACTTCTTTCGGAGAGTAGCGCTTCAGGTTTCGTGACATCACAAAGAAAATCAAAAAGTTCAGAAGAGACATCACAATGGAAATACGGTCTGCCCAGCTTCCCTGAATCAGGGACAGTACAATAAAGAACCCATAGACCACACCCATCCACTTCATTTTGATGGGAATCAGGAAGTACAAAAGCACTTCCATGTCCGGATATGTGATGGCAAAAGCGAGGAAGATAGACATATTAATATAATATGTGCTGAAATATCCGCTTCCGCCCATGAAGTAAAGTAAAAATGCCCCGATCACAGTAAAAATAATTCCGGAAAAAATGTAAACATTAAACCGGAAAGCCCCCCAGGTATATTCAAGGGTACGGCCTAAAGAAAAATAAAAATACAGCATAATGATGGTGAACAAATCAAGGCTTCCCGGCGGGACTAGAACCCAGGAAATCACCCTCCATACCTGTCCGTGGAGAATCAAGTATGGACTCAGAGTCAAATAAGACAATAATTCCGGCATCAACGCTGAAATAATATAGCCAGCTGCATATAAAGCAACTATGATGGCCGGAAGGTTCTTAATTGCATACTTGCCATATTTGCGCTCCATCTTATCTAAAAAATTCATAGGGCATCCTCTTTCTCTCAACATTTTTCGTAATTATTCAGTAAATCATACTCGTTCATTATAAATTTTGAATTTATTTTTGTCAATTGTCCCCCCGGTGTTTTATGCCGCCTTTATATTTTTTTAAGAAAGAGGCGGATATTTTGGGATACAGATCTGGTCGCCTACCTGAAGATTATAAATATCCAGATATGGATTTGCAAAAATCAGCGCCGATACTCTCACTTTATATTTTTTCCCCAGCAGGTACAGAGTATCCCCCTTTTCAATGGTATGGGTAAAACCGATACATTTATTTATCTGTGCCATGGCGATCCTCTTTCTTCTTTTCTTTTTATCATATGCTCTTTCAAAGGATTTGCTTGCCAAATACTTCTTTCTTATACTATACTGGAAGATACATTACATCAACAGAAGGAAGGTTTACCATGGCAGGTTCAGTATTTGGCACAATTTTTAAAATCAGTACATGGGGAGAGTCCCACGGAAAAGGGATCGGCGTCGTCATTGACGGCTGCCCTGCCGGAATCCCTTTGTGTGAGGAAGATATACAAGTTTATTTAGACAGAAGAAAGCCCGGTCAGAATAAATATACAACAGCCCGGTCAGAATCTGATGCAGTGGAGATCATGTCCGGAGTATTTGAAGGCCTGACCACAGGAACTCCCATCTCTCTCATCGTCCATAACAAAGACCAGCGTTCCAAAGATTACGGTCCCATCGCGGAGCTTTACCGCCCCGGTCATGCAGATTTTACATATGACCATAAATACGGATTCCGTGATTATCGTGGCGGAGGGCGTTCCTCAGGACGGGAAACCCTCGGACGTGTCGCTGCCGGTGCAGTGGCATGCAAGCTTCTTGCAGAATTAGGCATTGAAGTTAAAGCATATGTCAGCTCCATCGGCCCCGTTTCTATCGACCGTTCCCGGATGGATCTCGATGAAGCTGAAAAAAATGCACTGCGTATGCCTGATGCTGTTGCTGCCGAGGAGGCTCAAAAATATCTCGACCAGTGTATTAAATCACTGGATTCCAGCGGCGGTACCGTTGAGTGTATCGCAACAAACCTTCCGGCAGGGCTTGGTGAGCCTGTATTTGAAAAACTAGATGCAAACCTTGCAAAAGCAGTGATGTCCATTGGGGCTGTAAAGGCAGTGGAAATCGGTGACGGAACGGAGGTAGCCAAAAGCCTTGGTTCCCAGAATAACGACTGCTATACCACAGATGCGCAGGGAAAACCAAAAAAGGCGACAAACCACAGCGGCGGTATCTTAGGCGGAATCAGTGACGGGACCACAGTATTTTTACGTGCATCCTTCAAGCCAACACCTTCTATCGCCCAGACCCAGACTATGCTGGGACGCGACGGGGCCTGCCATGAATCGTCCATCCACGGAAGGCATGATCCTATCATCGTTTCCCGCGCTGTTGTAGTTGTAGAATCCATGGCGGCCCTCACCATTGCAGACCACCTGTTATTGTCCATGGCTTCCCGCATGGAGCATATTAAAAAAATCTATGGCACAGACCATTTAAAATAATATAGAGACCATTAATGAAAAGGGCTGCATCCGTTCTCCTTTCTTAGGAGTGGATACAGCCTTTTTCCCTATCACATGATCTGTCTTAAATTTTTCTATTATACGGCCTTTCGTTCATACCTTGGCCTACGACCTACTACTCATATCGTGAGATAAGGATACAGTTGGGCGTCTCCACTTTAATGGGACGTCCCTTCATCACAAGAAGCCCTTTCTCATAATCAATAGTAAAAAACCGGATATCATTCGTCTCATGGTTTAACACTACCATGGTGTTCTCTCCCGGAAGCACATCAATATCCTTCGGATAATCTCCGCTGATCGGCAGGCAGCAAAGCCGTTTCAGCATACCTGTCTCCTGATCGATCCCAAAAACTGCTGCCGTATTTTCCCCGGCTGTCGAAGCATAGAGATACTTTCCACTGGGTGAAATTTTCATAGCACAGCACGCGCTTCCTCTTGTCTCCTTGTCGCGCAGCACAGAGATCTCCTGAATCTTTTCAAACTCAGGGGATTTTCCTTCACCGCTATACTTATATACACAGATCTCATTTGTCAGCTCTGCGTTGATATAAGCAAAACGCCCGTCTTTGCTGAAGGTCAAAAGACGCGGGCCTGAATCCAGCTTACACCGCAGGATGTCATATAATTTTAGTTTTCCTGTCTTTTCATTTACTTTATATAACTTGACCTGATCAATACCGTTGTCCACAGCGCAAAGATATTTGTCATCCGGCGTAGGGATCACACAGCTTACGTGGGGACGGAAATTCCGTTCTGCTACGCTGCCCAGACCTTTGTGGAAAATCCCATCCATGACAGACCCCAGCCTACCGTCCTTATGGGTGTGTACAACTGTAACCTTTCCGTCATGGTATCCTCCTACATAAAGGAATTTACCGTTTTTATCGGTAGAAAGATAGCAACCGCGCATACCGTCTATCCCAACCTTATTGATGGGGGCAAGGCTTCCGTTGGGAAGGATCTTCAGCACCTCAACACCCTCATCTGCTATGGAATACAGATATTTTCCATTGTATGATTTCACCATATGGGAAGCATTATTTACCGGTATCACTTCCCGCTCTGTCATATATGCATTTTCAAGATCAATATCGTAAACATGGATGCCTATACTGCTTCCATGGGTATACGTTCCTACATATGCCACATATTTACCCTGTTTTTCCATCATGAAACCTCCTGCAAACCTTCATCAATCTGCCTTTTCATTCAGTCTTACCCAATCATATCACAGATGAGATTCTTTGTTAAGTAAAATGAATGAAAAACTTTTGAGAAATCTATTGACACTTTGTCTTGTAAGAGTATAATCATCAATAGTGCGTTTAGTAAAACTAAACTTTTTGTTTATATCTACTGTGTTTCTGATGATTGGAGGCAGCTTATGAAAATCGGAACGAAACTCAAAGACCTCCGCGTCGCAAAAAACTTGACGCAGGAAGAACTGGCAGACCGGGCGGAGCTCTCTAAGGGATTTATCTCCCAGATCGAACGCGACCTCACTTCACCGTCCATCGCAACGCTGGTAGATATCCTGCAGTGCCTTGGAACGGACCTGCAAGAATTTTTCAGCACACCTGCCGATGAACAGATTGTCTTCCACGATCAGGATTTTTTTGAAAAAATCGATACGGACCTGAAAAATAAGATTGAATGGATCATTCCAAATGCCCAAAAGAACATCATGGAACCCATCCGCCTTACACTGGAACCGGGCGGTTCTACATATCCCGATATCCCCCATGAAGGGGAGGAATTTGGCTATGTCCTTCACGGCAGCATTACCATCCATTTGGGCAAACGGATCTATAAAGCAAAAAAAGGGGAAGCCTTTTATTTTATACCAAATACACAACATTACATCACAGCAAACGGAAAGACTGGTGCCGAGCTGATCTGGGTCAGCTCTCCGCCAAGTTTCTGACAGGAGGCACAAATGAGCAATAAACTGATTGATCTGGTTGGTATTACAAAATCATTTGACGGTGAAACTGTTTTGGATGATTTGAATCTCTATATCAGAGAGAATGAATTTCTCACCCTCCTCGGCCCAAGCGGCTGCGGCAAAACGACTACCCTCCGTATTCTGGGAGGCTTTGAAAATCCGGACAAAGGATCTGTCATTTTCAATGGGACAGACATTACACACCTTCCTCCGAATAAACGCCAGTTGAATACGGTATTCCAAAAATATGCACTCTTTACCCATATGACCATCGCTGAAAATATTGCTTTCGGCCTTAAAATAAAGAAGAAAAGCAAGGCCTACATTGATGACAAGATTAAGTATGCATTAAAGCTGGTAAATCTGGAAGGCTATGAAAACAGGATGCCGGATTCTTTAAGCGGGGGACAACAACAGCGTATTGCCATTGCCCGTGCTATCGTAAACGAACCAAAGGTACTTCTTCTGGACGAGCCTTTAGGGGCGCTTGACCTCAAGCTCAGGCAGGATATGCAGTACGAACTGATCCGGCTGAAAAACGAACTTGGTATTACTTTCATCTACGTCACCCATGACCAGGAAGAAGCTTTGACCATGTCCGATACCATTGTTGTAATGAATCAGGGGTATATCCAGCAGATCGGCACACCGGAGGATATTTACAATGAACCCCAGAACGCTTTTGTAGCTGACTTTATCGGTGACAGCAATATCATCGGAGGTACCATGATCGAGGACCGCCTTGTGGAGATCCTTGGCGCACGCTTCCAGTGTGTAGACGAAGGTTTCGGGCGGAACTATCCTGTGGATGTGGTGATCCGTCCGGAGGACATCGACCTCTTAAAACCGGAAGAGGGAACGATTCAGGGCGTAGTCACACATCTTATCTTTAAAGGCGTCCATTATGAAATGGAAGTCATGGCAAACGGCTACGAGTGGCTTGTACACAGCACAGACTTGTTCCCGGTGGGTACAAAGGTAGGACTCCATATTGATCCTTTTGACATTCAGATCATGAACAAACCGGAATCTGAAGATGAGGAGGCGGTCCCAATTGATGAGTAAAGGTAAATCAAAATGGCTGTTCTCCGGCCCATTCCTTGTCTGGACCATCGCGTTTATCATGATCCCTCTTGCCATTATCGTTTATTATGGACTGACAGACGCTGACGGGGGATTCACTTTAAACAACATCGCCCAGATGGGGACTCCGGAAAACATCAAAGCGCTGGTGTATGCACTGGTCCTTTCCCTGATCAGTACAATCATTTGCCTTATTATGGCATATCCGCTGGCCATGATTCTTTGTAATTTAAATTTTAATGCCAACGGACTGATCGTTATGATCTTCATCGTACCTATGTGGATGAATTTCCTTCTCCGCACCCTTGCATGGCAGACTTTGCTGGAAAAAAACGGCGTCATCAATATGATCTTAAATGCGCTTCATCTACCGACATTAAATATCATTAACACGCCCTACGCCATTGTACTTGGTATGGTATATAACTTTTTACCCTTTATGCTCCTTCCCATTTACAACAGCTTGATCAAAATTGATAAAAACGTGATCAACGCAGCCCGGGATCTTGGGGCAAACGGTTTCCAGACATTTATCCGTATTACCTTCCCGCTCAGCCTGCCGGGAGTGATCAGCGGAATCACCATGGTGTTCGTACCTGCACTGACGACTTTCGTCATCAGCGACCTTTTAGGCGGTGCAAAGATCCTCCTGATCGGAAATGTCATCGAACAGAAATTCAAGCAGGGAAGCAACTGGAATGTGGGTAGCGGCCTTTCCCTCGTCCTGATGGTGTTTATCTTAATTAGCATGGCGATCATGCGTAAATACGACAAAGATGGAGAGGGGGTAGCATTTTGATCCGGAATTTTTTTAAAAAACTGTATCTCGTGTTCATCTTCATTTTGCTGTATGCCCCTATCGGCACCCTGATTGTACTCTCCTTTAACGCATCAAAAACCAGAGCAAAATGGGGAGGCTTTTCCTTAAAATGGTACGTTTCATTGTTTGACAATGAGCAGATCCTTCAAGCGCTGTATAATACGCTTCTCATTGCGCTATTGTCGGCCCTGATTGCCACAGTGATCGGAACCATGGCATCCATAGCCTTACATTCCATGAAGAGCCGTACGCGTACTTTTTGGATGAGCATGGCCAATATCCCTATGCTGAATGCGGAGATCGTAACAGGTATTTCGTTGATGCTTCTTTTCATTGCAGCAGGGAATTTCCTTTCCATGTTCGGCGCCAGCCTTACCTTCGGATTTGGGACGATCCTGATTGGCCACATTACCTTCAATCTGCCTTACGTGATTTTAAGCGTCATGCCTAAGCTCCGGCAGGTAAATATTTCTACTTATGAAGCAGCGTTGGATATCGGCGCCTCACCGCTTTACGCTTTTTTCAAAGTGGTACTGCCGGATATCATGCCCGGCGTGCTCTCCGGCTTTTTGCTGGCATTTACACTGTCATTGGATGATTTTATCATCACCCACTTTGTAAAAGGCCCCGGTGTAGACACCCTTTCCACCAAAATATATTCAGAAGTACGAAAAGGGATCAAACCAGAGATGTATGCACTCTCCACACTTGTCTTCGTGGCGGTGCTCCTGCTCCTGTTTATCATTAATTATAAACCAAAAAAGAAAACGAATGAAGTGGCAAGGGCGTGATACAGCAACCGCCGAAATTTGCCATACCATTTTGAAGGAGGAAAATTGTGAGAAAAAGAAATTTACTTACCATCGCTCTGGCCGGACTCGTACCGGCAATGCTTCTTACCGGCTGTGGAGGAGGCAACAAAAAATCTGCAGATGCCGGACAAGTTGTGGTATATAACTGGGGAGAATACTTGGATCCTGAGGTGCTTGAACTTTTCACCGAACAAACAGGTATTGAAGTGGTTTATGAAGAATTTGAGACAAATGAGATCATGTATCCAAAAATTGAAACCGGAGCAGTCTCCTATGATGTGGTTTGTCCATCAGACTATATGATCCAGAAAATGATTCAAAATGACCTCTTAGCAGAGATTAATTTTGACCATGTACCGAATATCAAGAATATCGGAGATGAATATATGAAATCCTCTCAGGAATTTGATCCGGAGAATAAGTATTCTGTACCATATTGCTGGGGTACTGTAGGTATTTTGTACAATAAGACCATGGTAGATGAACCAGTCACCAGCTGGGACATTCTCTGGGATGAAAAATATAAAGATAATATCCTGATGCAGGACAGCGTCCGTGATGCTCTGGGAATCGCGCTGAAACGCCTCGGTTACTCTCTCAATAGTACAAATGAGGATGAGATCTCTGAAGCTGCTGACACTTTGATCCAGCAAAAACCCCTTGTACAAGCTTACGTCATCGATCAGGTACGTGATAAAATGATCGGCAATGAGGCAGCTCTTGGCGTGATCTATTCCGGTGAAGCCATTTATACCCAGCGTGAAAACGAGGATCTGGAATATGTAATCCCGGAAGAAGGATCCAATATCTGGATCGATAGCTGGGTTATCCCAAAAAATGCAAAGAACAAAGAAAATGCCGAAGCGTTTATCAACTTCCTTTGTGATCCAGAGATCGCACTGATGAACTTTGATTATATCACCTACTCTACGCCAAATACTGCAGCACGTGAGCTGATTGAAGACGAGGATATCCGCAACAGCACCATCGCATTCCCGCCAGAAGAAGATCTTGAACGGTGTGAGACCTTCCACTATCTTGGTGATGAAGTGGATAACATTTACAATGAATACTGGAATAAAGTAAAATCAAGCTAAACCTGCTTTCAACAGAAAGGAGCCTTCTATGTTTCAAGAAATCAAGATTACAGAATTAAAAGAAAACCCTTTTGACCTCATAGGGAAGCAGTGGCTTTTAGTCACTGCCGGCAAAGAAGACGGATCCTGCAATACCATGACTGCCTCCTGGGGCGGTCTGGGCGTTATGTGGGGAAAGGATGTGGCCTTTATCGTTATCCGCCCGCAGCGCTATACAAAAGAATTTATCGACAGCTCCAACACCCTTTCCCTTTCTATCCTTCCAGAAGGACATAAAGAAGAATACGGGTACTTGGGACGCGTATCAGGGCGCGATGAAGATAAGATCAAAAAAACCGGTCTGACTGTCCTGCGCGACAGTGAAACTCCTTATTTTGAAGAAGCAAAGCTGGTATTGATCTGCGAAAAGCTGTTTGCCCAGCCATATGCTCCGGAATCCTTCCTCGATCAGGAGATCATCGAAAAATGGTATCCGGACAAAGATTTCCATACCATGTATATTTGTGAGATCAAAAAAATTCTTGTGAAAGAATCCTAAAGAACTTTATGAAACGAATATTTTCCTGGAAAATCGATCTGGCCACGGAAACTATGAGTATTGAACAATTTCTCCGCACTCACGGCTGCTCTCATCATGTCCTGACACATTTAAAGCGCACCGAGTGCGGAATTTTGTTAAACGGAATCTGGGCCTATACCAATCAAAAACTGAAAGCCGGCGACCAGCTTGTCATACGTGTCATTGAGGAAGAATCTTCTCCCGGAATCCTGCCGGTTCCCATGCCTCTGGATATCATCTACGAGGACGAGGATCTGATGGTCATCAATAAGGAAAGGGATACACCTATCCATCCTTCTGTCAATAACCACGAGAATACATTGGCAAACACAGTGATGTACTACTTTTCTTCCCAAAACATTCCCTTTGTCTATCGATGTATCAACCGTCTGGACCGGGATACCAGCGGCCTTCTGATCATTGCCAAAAACATGGTAAGCGGAGCGATCCTGTCAAAGATGTCATCCGACAGAAAGATCCATAGGGAATACTTGGCGATTGTGGAAGGTGAGCTTCCCCCGGAAGGCACCATTGATGCCCCCATTGCACGAACAGATGGCTCTGCTATTATGCGATGCGTGGATTTTGAACGAGGCGAAAAAGCCGTCACACATTTTCGCTGTGTAAAAAAAGCAAATGGTCTCTCCCTCGCCTCGGTACGCTTGGAAACAGGACGGACCCACCAGATCCGTGTCCATATGAAATATATCGGACATCCCTTGATCGGAGATTTCCTTTACAATCCGGATTCCATGGATTTGATACAGCGTCAGGCACTGCACTCCAGCCGTCTCACCTTCTGCCATCCTATCACGGGAGAAACACTTGATTTTACTTCAGATCTTCCCGAAGACATGAAACAGGTCCCACTGGACCATCTTATCTGATGGATCCATGGGACCTGATTTTTTGTCGTTGCGACGTGGAAAATGGACATCATGCCCTATTATCTGATTTTTTCCGGGAATCCTACTTTTTTCTGTACTTTCCTTAATGTTTTCTGGGCAAAATAATTTGCCTTCTCTGCATTGTTTTTGATCACTCCGTCCAGATAAGCCTTGTCTTTTTCAAGCTCTTTTACGCGGGTCTGGAGCGGCTCCAGTACGGATACCACTGCCTCTCCCACTGCTTCTTTAAACTGGCCGTATCCACATCCGGAGAATTCTTTCACCACTTCTTCTGGTGTCTTATTCAGACATGCACAGTAAATATCGATCAGGTTATGAAGGCCTGGCTGTTCCTCACAGTAGCGGATCTCTCCTACGGAATCTGTCACTGCACGTTTACATTTTCTTCGTATAGTAT
This sequence comes from Lachnospiraceae bacterium, assembly GCA_022776305.1. Taxonomy (GTDB): domain Bacteria; phylum Bacillota; class Clostridia; order Lachnospirales; family Lachnospiraceae; genus Choladousia. The sequence goes on along the minus strand of JALFIB010000113.1, from coordinate 11,199 downwards.
CCGGATCATCCATCAAGTAAATGCTTCCGTTTGGATTTTCATCTGATTTACTCATCTTCTTGGAAGGCTCCTGAAGGCTCATGATCTTCGCTCCTGATTTGCCAATATAAGCTTCCGGAATGGTAAATACATCACCGTAGATAGTATTAAAACGCTGTGCAATATCACGTGTCAGCTCAAGATGCTGCATCTGGTCAATGCCCACCGGCACCACGTCAGCCTGATACAAAAGAATATCCGCTGCCATCAGTACCGGGTAGGTAAATAATCCTGCATTGATATTATCTGCATGCTTCGCTGCCTTATCCTTAAACTGGGTCATACGATTCAGCTCACCCATATAAGTAAAACAGTTCAGGATCCATGCCAGCTCCGCATGTCCTGATACGTGGGATTGGTAATAAATACAGTTCTTCTCCGGATCAAGGCCGGCTGCTATATACAATGTCAGTAATGCACGGGCACGCTTACGCAGTGTTGCCGGATCCTGCCGTACCGTGATGGAATGCATATCTACAACGGAATAAAAGCATTCGTATTCATCACTTAATGTCACCCAGTTTTTCAGTGCTCCGAGATAATTTCCTAGTGTCAAATTTCCTGTTGCCTGCATACCGCTAAAAAGCACTTTTTTATCGTTGATCATCGGTAACTCCTCCCAGATTGTACAAATCTGTTTTTTATTTACATATCTACGAAATTTTATCACTTTCGTATAGTAAAGTCAAGGTTGTATGATGCTGTGAATTCTGTTAAAATCAATTCAGGCATATTGAGAATAAAACGGAAGGCTATACAGCTCCATCATTATGGCCTATCAATCATGAAGAGAAAGGAAATCCACCATGGAAAAAATAGCAAGCTTTACCATTGACCACATTAAACTCCTCCCGGGGCTTTACGTTTCAAGAAAAGACCACGCCGGCAGTGAAGTAATCACCACTTTTGACATCCGTATGACAAGACCGAATAAGGAACCTGTTATGAACACCGCAGAAGTCCATACCATCGAGCATCTTGGCGCTACTTTTCTCAGAAACCATCCGGACTTTGCGTCTAAGACTATTTATTTTGGCCCCATGGGATGCCGTACCGGTTTCTATCTACTCCTTTCCGGCGATTATGATTCAAAGGATATTGTGATGCTTATGAAAGAGATGTTCACCTTCATCCGGGATTTCCGCGGAGAAGTACCGGGTGCCTGCGCAAAAGACTGCGGAAATTATCTAGATATGAATCTTCCGATGGCTAATTACCTGGCAGACAAATATCTGACAGAAGTTTTAGACCAGATCACAGAGGAACGCCTGATCTATCCTGAATCATAAGCTTTAAAAAAGTGTGTTTTTATCTCGATATAAAATATCCTGATAAGAAACACACTTTTTATACGAAAAATAGATCATAGTTTTATGGATATCCGAAAACCTTATGATGCTTTTCCGGTATCCTCATCCATTTTATATCTTGTAACCTTTCAGGTAATACTCTTTCACAAAATGAAACAAGTATTCCTCCCCTTTTTGGTCCAGCATCCTCAGCATCCCGTGGAGTTCTTTTTCTGTCTGGGGATGGAGAAGGTAATGGCTTTTCCCGTGTTCAAAATAAGAAAGTGGATCATGCTGCGTGTAGGATTCTTTATTATAATTTTTGGAAGCACAGATGCGGTCCATCAGCATCTCCGCAACGTATTTGCGCGGCATTTCCACTGCCTGCAAAGGGTGCTTTGCCTCTGACGGATGGAGAGAGTAATCTGTCCAGTATTCAAAGTGGTGCCTGTTGCGTCCTTTGTGGTGCATCCATGCATTCGAATACCCCTTATCCCTTCTCTCGCCGTTATTGGGGCTGCTTTTTCCATCATCATAATACATAAATCCCATCAAAAGCTCCGACGGCATATACTTTGACAGGTCATGCATGATCCCCTGCCTATACAGTCCGATTTTAAAACAATGGCGCATCACCAGAAGCTTGTGTTCCGTAATCGTCTTTAAATGGCCTTTTATTTTTTTCCAAGTAATCATTCTTATCTGTCCAGCCAATTTCATGTTATTTTCCTTCCAAAATCACGATTGTTCTCGCAGGGACTGTAAAAGATTTCACATCCTGCATTTTTTCCTGTGATGGCGTATCAATAAAGCTATCTTTTAATGATGTATCCATCACTTTATACCAGTTCTCCCCTTTAGGCAACAAAGGAAGCGCAAACTCCTGAGGATTCCAATGGAAATTGTAGGCCACATATACAAAGCCCCGTTCTCCTACATATTGGCTAGCATACATACATCCCAGATGCCTGTTTGGCTTTTCGAAATCCCCGTACCAGGCGCGGTCCCCATGGAAAGACAAATCCGGAAAACCGGTGGAAAGCTGGTCTGCACATTTTAATTCCCGCTCCTGATGGAAAACCTTGTGGGATTTCCGATAAGCGATGGCCTGCTTTACAAACTGGAGAAGCTCTTCATTCCTCTTTTTTCCGCTCCAGTCCACCCAGGACAATTTGTTGTCATGGCAATAAGGGTTATTATTTCCATTCTGGGAATTGCCCAATTCATCTCCTGCTAAAAGCATTGGTGTACCTTGTGAAAACAACATTATAGCGTAAGCGTTTTTCCTTTGGCGCATGCGAAGGGATACGATTTCTTTCTTTTTTGAAGGTCCTTCAAGACCGCAATTCCAGCTTAAATTGTATTCCGTTCCATCCCTGTCCTGTTCCCCGTTATCCAGATTGTGCTTCCTGTCATAGGAAACTAGGTCCATCATGGTAAAACCGTCATGGTTGGTCATATAAGAAATCTTCGCGCACCCTGAGCCACGGCTTCGGATCTGATGGCTAAATGCACTTAAACAGTCTTCATCGCCTTTTAAAGCCTTCCTGCAATCATTCATAAATCCGTCGTTTGATTCGGCCAAAAGTGCATGTCCCTTTTCTTTATTCCAGCTTTTCACGGAATTCTGATACCAGTTTGCAATGAGTTTTCTTGTCCTAAAGAGTGGAAGTCTGGCCAACTCCGAGAGAACACTCTCCCGTGCGATCACAGAAAATCCATCTACATGGTACTCCTTCGCCCAGTATGTAAGGCAGTCGGAAATCATCTGTATATCTGTATTTTCCTCAAAAGAAAACTCTAAAATGACCTCTATCCCGTTGGAATGGAAAGATTTTACCATGTCCTTAAACTCTATATCGGGATTTTGCGTGGAAGCGTAAGAGGCTTTCGGGGCAAAATAGAAACCGCCTCCGTACCCCCAGAAATTCAATTTATACTGATCCTTTAATCCGCCGGAAGGTGGAAGTTCCCCCTTCTTGCCTATGATGTTTGAACCTTGCCCCATCGACAAAGGCCTCTGCCGCACCATTTTGGGCACCATCTCATTGAAATCGTATACCGGCAGCAATTTTACTTGATTGATGCCCAGCTCTGCCAAATAGGGGATTTTTTCTTTTAATCCTGCAAATGTCCCTTTCTTCCTCACCCCGGAATTTTTCTGCATCGTAAACCCGCGGAGATGAAGCTGGTACATAACAGCGTCCTCATAAGGGATGTGTGGAAGTACATCATCCTCCCACTTATACTTCGTCGAAACAAAACCTCCGCGAAGGCTATGGGGATCTTCAGAGGGCTCCTGCCCAAATATTTCCCTTCCGCAAATTTTTTTTGCATACGGGTCTGTTATGATCATATCCCCATCCCGGAAATTGTACTCATATTCTGAAGGGGAGAATTTTACTGTCATGGAATAAAAATGATCCCCTAAAGCTGCCTTAGGAAAAGGGATCTCCTCCGCAATTTCCGATGTCCCTTTTTTATATAGCAGCAATACGGGGGGCACCTCACTGCTTCCGGTATATCCGAAGTGCACTCCCTCTTTTCCTATCCTTGTTCCCTGTACCCCAATATTCTCTTCTGTTACCTTGAACCTATTTTCTTCCAAACTCTGCCTCATATTATTTGTTTTTGCTACCTTTCCTGTTATGAAATTGATAGATCAAGTTCTACCGGACAATGGTCTGAACCGAAAATCTCTGTATGGATCTTCGCGTCCTCCAGTTTCTCCCTGAGCACTTCTGAAACACAGAAGTAGTCAATACGCCACCCCGCATTCTTCTCTCTGGCGCGGAACCGGTAAGACCACCAGCTGTAAATACCTTCCTGATCCGGATAAAAATACCGAAATGTATCTATAAACCCATGTTCCAAAAGCTGCGTAAACTTTTCCCGCTCTTCGTCTGTAAAACCGGCATTCCGCCTATTTGTCTTAGGATTTTTCAGGTCGATCTCCTTATGGGCGACATTTAAATCCCCACAGAATACCACAGGTTTCTTTTCTTCCAGTTTTTTTAAGTATGACAGGAAATCGTCCTCCCACTGCATCCTGTAATCAAGACGTGCCAGCTCATTCTGGGAATTGGGAGTGTACACCGTCACGAAATAAAATTCCTCAAACTCCAAGGTGATCACACGACCTTCCTGATCATGCTCTTCTATTCCCAAACCGTAAGTCACAGACAGGGGCTTTTTCTTTGTAAATACCGCTGTCCCTGAATATCCTTTTTTCTTAGCGTAATTCCAATACTGCTCATATCCTTCCATCTTCAGGTCGATCTGTCCTTCCTGAAGCTTCGTCTCCTGAATACAAAAAATATCAGCATCTGAATCATGGAAGAAATCAAGAAAACCTTTTTGTACACATGCCCGAAGACCATTTACATTCCAAGAAATCAGTTTCATATCTTAACTCCAATTCTTTTTCGTGATTGTAACACTGCTTTGGCGCCTTTTAACCATAACATCATTTTAAATGCCAAGCATAAAAATCCAATAATAGTATACCATTTCTTTTCACGTTTTCACAGCATAATCTTGTCTTTTTTATATCTTGCTTGCCAATTCATGTATATTCTGGTAAAGTGTAAGAAACAGCATCATTTACATGCTGATCAAAGGATGCCGGGATTCTAAGAGTACGAGCACAAGATGATTCCTATGGCATCTTTTGACACAACATTATACAAAATAAGAGAGGTACTGCAAATGAGCGATTTTGAGAATTGCGGCGGAAACTGCGCAAGCTGCGGCGAAGACTGCGGCGCAGGCGGCGCTACCATCACACTGACACTGGACAATGACGAGACCATCGAATGCTCTATCCTTACGGTATATGAAGCAGCCGGCAACAGTTATATTGCACTGCTTCCCCTGAATGAACAGGGTGTGAATGAAGATGGCGAAGTATTTATTTACCGTTTCCATGAAGAAAACGGTGTGCCTGTCCTTGAAAATATCGAAGACGATGAGGAATACGAGGCAGCTTCTGACGGCTTTGACGAGTGGCTTGATTCCATGGAATACGACGAACTTGTTCCGGCTGAGGAAGAAGAATAAGATATCGTTACTATGACAAAATACCCTGCAGTCTGCGGATTCTTGTATCTGTAGCATCTGCAGGGTGCTTTTTATTTCAAAAAATTATCCTTCTTCCAGATTTAACCTGCTCTTATGATTCTTCTGGAAGCAGGTTCAAGATAAATGGAGATGGTTCCATTTCTTTTCCAAACCGCTCTTTTATATAGAACAGATGAAGCTTGTCTTTTGCCCTCGTCATTCCCACATACAGCAGCCTTCGCTCTTCTTCCAGATCTGCTTCCAGCGATGCTTTTCGATGAGGGATGATCCCGTCATTGACATCTACCAGAAAAACCTCCTGAAATTCCAGCCCTTTAGAACTATGTAGCGTTGCCAGCGTAATGGCATCTTCTTTTCGCTTTACCCTGCTGTTCCGTCTTTCCTCCAGCGCTTCACGGTATGATTCAATATGTCTGGTCCATTCCTCATATGTCCCAAAGGGTTTTGCGCTTTGCTGTATCTCATCGGCAAGGTCTGTCAATTCTTCCGGTTTCATCCTTCTTGCTTTCGCGTATTCCTCCAGATATTCCTCATAATGCATCCCATACCGGATAAAATTAATGGCTGCATAAGGTTTCATACCGGATAACAATTTAAGGTCAAATTCCATCCTGTCAATACGGTCCAGCATCCAATCCTTCTCTTCATAATATGTGCGGAGAGTTTCAAAGGAGACAACCGGTGCATCTATGCTGTCACGGCTGATGTACCGTTTGGGACGATTCATCACCTGAAGAAACTGGGGCCGGTCAAAACCTTTCTTCGCAAGATGCATGTATGCCAGTATGTCCTTTGCGATCCAGTGTTCATAAATATTCGGCAGGGCATCGCGCATTTCGAAAGGAATATTAAACTCCATCAGCCGCTGGGCAAAAGGCCCTGCTCCCTGATTCGTGCGGAATAACACTGCGATCTCCGTAAGAGGCACACCCTTCTCCACACTTTTTTGTATACATTTGGTCAAATAAAGGCTTTCATGCTCCTGATTTGCAAACTCCCGGATATCAATGCTCTCTCCGCCTTGGCGCACATGGCTGATCGTTTTCGGATAACGGCTGGCATTCTCCTCAATCACAGACAACGCGCTTTTTATCACAGGTGCAACAGAACGGAAATTTTTGTCCAGCAGTATCTTCTCTGCATCCGGATAATCTTTTGGAAAATTCAACATGATCTCAGGTTTTGCTCCCCGAAAACGGTAAATAGACTGGTCATCATCTCCCACAATAAAAAGGTTGCGCTCCGGCTCGGCCAAAAGCTTTAATATTTTGTATTGGAGCAGATTAATATCCTGAAACTCATCCACCAGAATATAGCGAAACTTATTTTGCCAAGATGAAAGAATATCTTCTCTTTTTACCAGCAGGTCATAGGTGTAGACAAGCATATCGTCAAAATCCAGCATTCCCATCTGTTTATGTATTTGTTCGTATTTTTCAAAAATAGTCCGGAATATTTCTTCCGAACAACATTTCGCATAATAATGGGACAGGTCGATCTGTTCATTTTTTACAAGACTGATCTCTGAAGCCAGATCTGCCAGAAGTTCTTTTTCATCCTCTGGGCTCCATTTCATCTCACGGAGCAGCTGCTGCAGGATCTGGTACTTTTTTTCTTCGCTTAAAATATTGGAAGGATGAAAACGATATGCATACTTTAAGATAGTGAAAAAAACGGCATGAAAAGTCCCAAAGGTGACTCCCGCATGAGGTGAGATCACTGAAAAACGCTGGCGCATCTCATCAGCAGCGGCTTTCGTAAAAGTGATCACTAAGATTTCCTGTGGTTTTACATGGAAATTTTCAATAAGATATTTTGTTCTCTGTGTAATTACGAGGGTTTTTCCGGATCCGGGTCCTGCCAATACCATGGCAGGACCTTTTCCATGGGCGATCGCCCTTGACTGTGCATTGCTTATTTGCATGCCTCACCTAACATTTCAATTGCTTTTTTAATACGTGCGACAGATTCCTCTTTTCCGAGGATTTCCATGATCTCAGTAGCTCCCGCCGGTGTCATCTGTTTTCCTGAAACAGCCACACGGATAGGCCACATCACAAAGTTTACTTTGCATCCCTTCTCATCTACGTATGCCTTCAGCATCTCAAAGAGCGCATCATTGGAAAAGTCTTCCTGCTCCTCCAGCTTTGGAAGAAGCTCTGTCAGCACTTCATAACTGCTCTGCAGTGTGGTCTTTGACTTTTTGTGGGCAAACATAGCTGTGTCATATTCCGGAAGCTTCTCAAAGAAATCCACCATCTCCTCGATGTCCGGATATACCTCAATCCTTGTCTTTACCATCTGGGCAATCTTCTTGAAATCAAGATCCTTTGAAATGGCTTTTTTCAAATAAGGAAGGGCTGCTTCGTAGAATTTATCGTCATCCATTGCTTTTAAATATTCACCATTCATCCAGCGAAGCTTCTGGACATCGAAAACAGCCGGAGATTTACTCATGTGGTGGTAATCAAATGCCTCCACCAACTCTTCCAAGGAAAAGATCTCTCGATTGTCCTCCGGACACCATCCCAGCAGTGCAACGTAATTCACAATTGCCTCAGATACGAAGCCCTGATCCAGAAGATCCTCATAAGAAGAATGTCCGGAACGCTTGGAAAGCTTTTTATGCTCTTCATTAGTGATGAGAGGGCAATGTACGTAAACCGGCACCTCCCATCCAAAGGCTTCATAAAGACGGTTGTATTTCGGTGCAGAGGAAAGGTACTCATTTCCCCTGACAACATGGGTAATCCCCATCAGATGGTCATCCACAACGTTAGCAAAATTGTAGGTAGGGAATCCGTCTGACTTGATCAAGATCATATCATCCAGCTCTGCATTTGGCACTTCTATGGTACCGTAAATCTCATCTACAAACCGGGTGGTACCCTCCTGCGGTACATTCTGGCGGATCACATAAGGCACACCAGCCGCAAGCTTTGCTTCTACCTCTTCTTTAGAAAGATGGAGACAGTGCTTATCATATACCACGATCTCCTTTCCAGCCACTTCTTGTTTTAAAGATTCCAGACGTTCTTTATCGCAGAAGCAGTAATATGCCTCTCCCTTTTCAACCAGCATCTGGGCATACTTCATATATATGCCTGATTTCTGGCGTTCACTCTGTACATACGGTCCGCATCCGCCGTCTTTATCCGGCCCCTCATCATGGATCAGGCCGGTCTTTTCCAAGGTACGGTAAATAATGTCAACCGCGCCTTCCACGTAACGCTCCTGATCGGTATCCTCAATCCTCAGCATAAAAGTACCGCCTTCATGCTTTGCGATCAAGTATGCATACAATGCAGTCCTTAAGTTTCCTACATGCATCCTGCCCGTAGGGCTCGGTGCAAATCTTGTCTTTACTTTACTCATACTCTTCTACTCCTCTTTTTTATGAATGAAAACGTATCTGGCGTGACACACTCAGCGCCAAAGCCATCTCCGCCATCAAAAACAAAATCGATGTACCTCCGTAACTGACAAAAGGAAGTGTAATTCCGGTGGTAGGGATCAGGTTCGTCACAACCGCGATGTTCAAAACTACCTGTAAGGCGATGTGAACAAAAATCCCTGATACGATCAGTGATCCCAACAAGTCAGGTGCATTTTGTGCAATAAAGAACAAACGGTACAGCATCAATACAAACATCAGTATAACCAAAACTGCTCCGAACACACCTAATTCTTCACAGATAATGGAAAAGATCATATCATTTTGGGCCTCAGGAAGAGCTCCCAGCTTCTGTGTGCTATTTCCCAGTCCTTTCCCGAAAAATCCTCCGGAACCAATGGCATACAGAGCCTGCATAACCTGATATCCCCCAAGGCTGGAATAAGCCTCCGGATCCAGCCATACCTTAATACGCTGGATACGGAAGCTGTCGGAATTTGCCGCAGTATTTACGAGCACCAGCACAAAGATCGTAATTAACACAGCACCAACACATGCCGCCAAAACAAAAGGCGCCGTCTTCGGGTGGGCGATAAAAACAAGGATCACCGTAATTCCCGCGATGATGATCGCCGTGCTTAAGTTCTCTGTAAAAATATACGTACAAGCTGCCGACAAAAAACCGAAACCGAAAACCGTCAGGGGGGCTTTCCAGCCCTTTAGCTTATGCCCCATTTTCACGATCAAAACGGGCAAAAATAAAATAATGGCTAGTTTTGCCAACTCAGCCGGCTGAAAAGAGATCGGTCCGAAATAAATCCACCGCTTCGCACCATTGACCTCACGTCCGATAAATTTTGTAATAACAAGAAATCCAATAGACACCCAGTAAATGGGCATGGCAAATCGAGCCAAAAAATGGTAATCGATCTGGGATCCTACCAGTGCCAATATCAGTGCACCTACGCTGATGATCGCCTGTTTACGGAAATAAGACATATCATCTCCGCCTGTCTCTACCATCGCCTCGTACGCGCTGGTACTATAGAGCATCACCAATCCAAAACAAGTCAGCAGGATCACAATCGCTAAAAGATTATAATCAAAATAATCGCGTTCTGTACTTATTACTTTTCGCACATACTGCCTGCCGGAAGTTCCCGTCCCTGCGGATGTTTTTTTCTTCTGGACAGGACGCAAATTATTTGATCTGGTCGCCATTCAAACACCTTCCATCCGTGCTTCTTCAACAAATTACCCGGTAATCATACCATATCTCTTTTCTTTTTTCCAGTACTACATAGAATTTATTTCTTGCCATAAGGCAGGGGATTCCACAATCCTCCCTTCTTTTTTACACACTTTTTCCATCTTTTCATATTCTGATAAAGAAAATAGCTTCTTCTTCGTAGAAGAGAAAGGGGAATATATGCCGGAACCACGTCGCACGAGCTGCGGATGTCCTCGCTCTCACAATACCCTTGTCAGCGAAATTTATGAACATTTATCCATGTCAGGTGCTCCTCTTGCCATGGGATATATACCGTATCAAAAATGGGATGAGACCTATCCTCTCTGCAAAGCATTAAAAATCGGAACCATTTTCCCAGATCTTAACAAACCATTCTGTGGGAAAGGAGGAAAATGTGAATGAACCGTAATATCTGTTATACCGGAAATATGACACCATATGGCTCACGCCCCCAAAACCGCAACCGCTGTGTTTCTTCTATCCCGGAGCGCCCATCCGCTTCCGAGCCATGCGGATGTACAGAGGAAAACAGTTGGAAACGTGAAGTTCCCATTGACAACCGGCAAAAGCTCCTCTGTTATATTAATGAGGTAAGCTTTGCCATGTATGACGCACTTCTCTACCTCGATACCCATGACGATGACGAAAAAGCCAGAGAATTTTTCAACCAGCACAACCGCAAACGGAAATTCGCCATGGATGAATATGCAAAAGCGTATGGGCCCCTGACAGTAAGCTCTATTGAGGATTCATCCTGCTCTTGGAAATGGGTCCATCAGCCATGGCCATGGGAAGGAGGGGATTGTTAGCTTATGTGGAGTTATGAAAAAAGACTGCAGTATCCTGTAAACATCAAGACACCCAATGCAAAGCTTGCACAGATCATCGCGAGTCAGTACGGCGGCCCCGACGGTGAAATCGGAGCCTCCCTGCGCTATCTGTCCCAGCGCTATACCTCCCCCAACAGGACGGTCAGCGCTGTGCTGACAGACGTAGGTACAGAAGAACTAGCCCATCTGGAGATGGTGGCTACCATCGTCCATCAGTTAACCCGCTGCCTGACGCCGGAGGAGATCGAGAAAAGCGGATTCGCCCCGTATTATACGGATCACACGGTGGGAATCTGGCCTCAGGCAGCAGGCGGC
>JALFIB010000107.1 GCA_022776305.1 Lachnospiraceae bacterium | reverse complement strand
TTTGAGGTGGTCGATGAAGTGATGGGAACCACGCTGGACAGAGAGAGGACGAGGCAGGTCGTTTTGGAAGCGTTGGACCGTGGGGATGTATCTGTTTCTCTGGAAGAAGAGGAATGCTACATAAATCCGCAGATCTACCATGACAATGAAGAGCTGCAAAGTGATGCTGCAGAGATGAGTAAGCGTGCAGGTGCTTATATTACTTACGAGTTCGGCGACCAGACAGAAGTGGTCAATGCAGCTGTGATCCGGGATTGGCTGGTTAAATTAGATGACGGCACTTTTGTGGTCGACGATATGTGCGTATCAGATTATGTGGAATCACTGGCTGCAAAATATGATACCTTCGGCCTTCCCCTTGATTTTTATACATCCATCGGTACTACGGTGACCCTGTCCGGAGGAGATTATGGCTGGTGTATCGACCAATCGTCCACAGTGGTGGCGCTTCTGAATGCGCTGGAGGAAGGATATCGGGGAACCATGGAACCTGTTTACCTGTATTCAGCCATGAGCCATGAGAATCAGGGCATTGGCTACACCTATGTGGAAATCTGCATTTCACAGCAGCGTATGTGGTGCTATCAGGACGGCAATGTGATCGTGGATACTCCTGTAGTGACAGGGAATCCCAACAAGGGCAACGCCACACCTTCCGGTGGAGTCTGGGCGATCGATGCGAAGAAACGGGACGCAGTCCTGACAGGAGAGGGTTATACCGCCCCGGTTTCTTATTGGATGCCCTTTAATGGTAATGTGGGAATCCATGATATGGAGAGATACGCATTCGGAGGCACTATTTATTTGTCAAACGGTTCCCACGGCTGTATCAATACCCCTTATGATCAGGCTGAGATCATTTATAATACCGTATCCATCGGGACCCCAGTGATTGTATATGAATAAATACAAGACATTTTAACACTTTACTATATGAAAATATCGTGTTATAATCGGAAATTATTTAGGATATGCTGAAAAAACATCTATTTTATGGAGGATGCAGCATGGGAAAAAAGAAAAAACAGGAAAAAGCAAAAAAGCATAAGAAGAAAGAAGAAAAGCTTTTTAGTCAGGGAAAACCGGAGAAGAAGGAAGAAAAGCTTGTAGGGCAGAAGAAACCGGGAAAGAAAGAAAATACAGGAAAGCAAAAGAAAACTGAGCCGGAACGAAGTGTGGTGAAAACTGAAGTACGGCCCCTTCCTGACCTGACAGAAAAAATAGACGATGATATCAATATAGCAGATGCTTTTCGTGCACTTGGTGATGATAGCCGCTTGCAGATCCTTACTCTTTTAAGAGATCAGGAATTATGCGCAGGGGAATTGCTGAAATCCCTCAGCATAGTACAGTCCACTTTGTCACACCATATGAAGATCCTTGTGGAGACAGGAATCGTAAAGTGCAGAAAGCAAGGAAAGTGGTCTTATTATTCCGTTGATAAAGAGCGGCTGAAGAAGATCGGGGAATACATCATAAAATGGAGCAAAACAGCTGTACAGAAAAGACAGGTTGAAAATTAATACCGGAGGAAGACATGGGCAAAATCAGATTTTGTGAAGAATGTGGGGCTCCGCTGCAGTCGGGCACACGCTTTTGTGAAAACTGCGGTGCACCGGTTCCGATGGATAAAATCCAAGAACAGCCGAACAGGCAGCACCAGCAAAGGGCTGAAAACGTACCGCCCCGGCAATACCAGAGGAGGACTGAGGACGTACCGCCCCGGCAATACCAGAGAAGAAATGAAAATGTATCGCCCTACCGCGAGGAAGACCGCAGAAGGCGGTATCGACAGGAAGAGCTGGAGAATGACTGGCAGCAGTCTTGGGACCGGATGCCGGCGGAGGAAGAGGATAACCGTATGACACCCATACAGTATGTGCTGATCGGATTGACGGTGATACTGTTGATTGCACTAATCGTATTCGGCGTGTTCTGGGTTATGGGAAGAAGCTCCAATAAAACCAGTGATGAGAGAAACGCCGGGCAGGCAAATGCAGGACAGACAAATGCATTGAATGTCCAGAGTGAAGGCGCGATTGCTATTTTAGATGATACAGCAACGAAGACGGCAGAGACGAAGACTGTAGAGACGGGGACGGCAGAAACGAAGCCGGCAGTACAAAGCGAAACGACAGCGCAGACAGAGGCTGCTTCTATTGTATTGAATTATTCCGAGTTTTCCGTGACTCTTCCGGGAAACTGGAAAGGAAAATATGGGATAACCCAAAGTGCCGACAGTTATACGTTTTACCAGCAGGCATCAAGAGCGAAAGGATCAGGCGGTATTTTGTTTGTTATAAGAAAATATACAGATACCTCCTACAAGAACGCACCGGATGCACAGTTGCTTGGTACTGGAAATAAAGCAGCATTTGTTTTTGAACGCCCCACAGATGTACAGGCGGCGGTGGAAGATACGGCTGTTATGAAAGAATACCAAGAGATGGCAGGTGATGTTGACACAATAAAGGCAAACATTAAAATACTGGTGTCAGGAGAGGGACCGGCCGAGACGGAACCTATACAGATCATTACCCAAGAACAGACACAGGCCCAGACATCTGGGGGATATATTCCTGAAAGTTCCCAAAGGGCATTGACAGATGCGGATGTTGCAGGGATGAACTACGATGACATGCAGATGGCGATCAATGAAATCTATGCAAGGCATGGAAGGAAGTTTGACGATCCAAATATTCAGGCGTATTTCAACAGCCAGTCATGGTATCAGGGGTTTGTTGAACCGAATGAATTTAGTGATAGCGTGTTCAGCTCCATAGAGAGCCAAAATATTCAGTTTCTTTTGAATAAAATGGGCACACAGTAAAAAAGAACAGACGTCTGCAGGACAGAAAAGTGAGGAGTGATATTATGTTGCAAACGGATGCGGAAAGAAAAATAAGAGATATCAGGCTGGCAGAACTTGTAAAGTATTGTATGATCTCAGGTGCTCTGGATTTAAACCTGTATCAGGAATACGATGTAAAACGAGGACTGCGTGAGTCAGACGGAAAAGGTGTACTGACCGGTCTTACCGAGATTTCGGATGTCGTTGCATTTAAAGTTGAGGACGGGAAAAAGGTTCCCCAAGATGGCCAGCTTTATTTTCAAGGCTATAATATCATGGACCTGAAAAACGGATTTGCTAAGAGGAAGTTTAACTTTGAAGAGATCATATATCTTTTGCTTTTTGGCGCGCTGCCGAATCAGCAGCAGATGCAGTCTTTCATTGAAATACTGAGCCAATACCGTGAGCTTCCCAACAAATTTGTGCGGGATGTCATCATGAAAGCACCCAGTATGGATGTGATGAACGCCCTGCAGCGAAGCGTGCTGACCCTTTACTCTTACGATGAGAATCCGGATGACATTTCCATACCGAATGTCCTCAAACAGAGCTTATCCTTGATTGCTTCTTTCCCGCTGATCTCAGTGTATGCATACCACTCCTATCAGCATTACCACAATGACAAGAGCCTTGTGATCCGTTATCCGGAACCGCAGCTGTCCACAGCAGAAAACCTTTTGCGTATTTTACGTGCAGATGGACAGTATACAGAGCTGGAGGCACGGGTACTTGATATTGCGCTGGTGATCCATGCAGAGCATGGCGGTGGTAACAACTCTACCTTTACCACCCATGTTGTATCTTCCACCGGCACGGATACGTATTCAGCGATAGCCGCTTCTCTCGGTTCCCTGAAAGGCCCCAAACATGGTGGTGCAAACCTGAAAGTAGAAAACATGTTTGCTGATATCAAAGAGCACGTACATAATTGGTCCAACGATGAAGCGATCCGTGATTATCTCATAAAGATCATCAATAAGGAGGCATTTGACCATACAGGGCTTATTTACGGTATGGGCCATGCAGTCTATACGCTGTCAGATCCC
Organism: Lachnospiraceae bacterium; assembly: GCA_022776305.1. Taxonomy (GTDB): domain Bacteria; phylum Bacillota; class Clostridia; order Lachnospirales; family Lachnospiraceae; genus Choladousia. The sequence continues at coordinate 2,157 of JALFIB010000107.1, read as the reverse complement.
CGTGCGGTAATCTTAAAAGAATATGCAAAATCCCTTTCTATTGAAAAAGGCAGGGAGGATGAGTTTGAACTGTATGACAAAGTTGAGAGGATCGCCTCTGAACTCTTGACAAACATGAAGAACCTCCATAAACCGATTTGCTGTAATGTGGACTTTTACAGTGGTTTCGTGTATTCCATGCTTGGTATTCCCAAGCAGATGTATACACCGATCTTTGCAATCTCAAGAATCGCAGGCTGGAGCGCACACCGCATTGAGGAGCTGGTAAATGCAGGAAAGATCATCCGTCCGGCTTATAAGTATGTGGGACAGCATCGAGAATACGTAAATTTAGAAGATAGAAAATAATTCTTGCAAAGAAGCGAGAGGAAGTGCAGTGATCAAGAACACTGTACTCCATCTCGCTTTTTCTTTTTATACTTGGTTTTAAGCCAGAAATGTCCGGTTTTTTAAGAGATAAGCGATCCCGCATAAGGTATCGGTTCCAGAGGAATGGCCAATAGCGGAAAAAGCCTGAAAAATCTTACTTGGGGACGGCTGGCTGCAAAGAGAATTCACAGCCCGGCTGAATTGGCCTTCCATGGCACACTCAAGAAAAGCACTGCTGATGCTGTTTGTGTCTTCGAGGTGACTGTTTAGTTCGCAGCGCAATGCGCATGCAAGAGGGTGATTGTCCTGTCCGCACAAAATGAACCCCGCTAAGACACCGCAAAGAAAATCGTCTCCTCCGGGAGTAAGTCCCAGACCGAGACCGACGAAACGGCAAAGCTCTGCGGCTCCTTCTTCCCACTTTGCAGAAGCGATGGATTCCGAGGCGGATCGAAGGCGTTTTTCGGCAACAGCTAAAAAGGGGATCTGCAGAGCTTTTTCAGGATTGGTAAAAAGCAGCTCGAAGCTACCGGCGTCCCGCATAGAAAGGACATCGCAAATATGATTTTGTAAAATTTGAAGCTCTTTTTGAGATAAAACTTTCGTAAGCTTTAGGTCATAGGAAACAGCTTGTTTTAAGGTGAAAACACAGCAGCCGTTGATGCACAGCCTTCCGGGAGAAAAAGAAACGGGATCCCCTGCCTTGACGGGAAGGGCAGCCATCTCCTCTCCGGACAGTGATGTTATGAGGCTGATAGGGGAGAGGGGGGAGCCTTTCGCCTGAAGGGCGGCAAGGCCATCCGGAAAACTGATATTGATAGTTTTGCGGTAAACGGAATGTATGGTTCCGCAGTTGTGGCGGGCCATTTTGTCCAGTATATAATCAGAAGCTGCTGTAATCATATGATCCATAAAAATCTCCTTGAAAATATTGTATAGAAGATGAGGCGGTGATTCTATTTGGACACCTTGTGAATGAGATAAGCATTTTCTTACATGCAAGCATGACGAATCTACTTACTTATTCTAAGGGCTAAAGGTTTTGAATATCAGTTACATGGTAACAAAAAAAAGGTAAAGTTACAAGGAATCATTGCCTTTTACGGCGTTTTCCAGTAAGATTCATGTAGAAACAAAATGAAACATATCTATTGCTTTTGGGGTGGGCTGGTTCCCGATAATTTTGATGATCTGGAAGGACTGCAGGAAAAAGGGTGCGTTGCTTTCAAATCATTTATCGGCCCTGTGTCGCCGGATTACAGTTCTCTCAGCTATGGACAGGCTTATGAGGCAATGGAGAGGATCAAGGCCTTCGGAGGCCGTGCAGGATTCCACTGTGAAGATTTTTCCATGATCAAATGGCAGGAACAGCGCATGATAAAAGAAGGCCGCCTTGACTGGCAGGGCTTCCTTGATTCCAGACCGGTGATCGCGGAGATGGTAGCCACCGTAGACATCATCGAGATCGCCAAGGCGACGGGATGTTAGGCGCATATCTGCCATGTAAGCAGTCCTGATGTGGCCCAGAAGATAAAAGAAGCACAGCAGGAAGGGTATGATATTACGGCAGAGACATGTTCCCATTATTTGAGCTTGACAGAGAAAGACTTGTTGGAAAATGGGCCGCTCTTTAAATGCGCACCACCTCTTCGGTCACAGGAGGAAGTGGACCGGCTTTGGAGTTACGTGGAGGACGGAACCTTCAGCGGGATCGCCAGTGACCACTCGCCCTGTTCTTATGATGAAAAATACCATGAGATTCTGGGAAACAAGATCACAAATGTTTTT
>JALFIB010000085.1 GCA_022776305.1 Lachnospiraceae bacterium | reverse complement strand
CAGGTATTTTGTAAATGGAGGGACAGTTATGAAGCTACCCTTGGAAGCATTCTTACCCTACCGCCTGTTGGCGGTGCTGGTCCTGACGGTGTTTTACGGAATTTATCTCGCCAAACAGTGGGGGCAAAAACGCCGCGGCATCCAGACCATGCAGATCGGACGCAGAAAGGATACACAAAGTCATACGGTTGAAACCTTAATGGGCATTGCTACCGTGGGCATTATCCCCGCGCAGCTTCTGTCTATTACATTTGGCTGGAGCCATCTGCCTGCACACGCCCGCTTTACAGGGTTCTGCGTCGGCATGGTCGGTGATCTGATTTTTTTGATCTCCGTTCTTAGCATGAAGGATAGCTGGCGAGCAGGTATCCCGGACAAAGACAAAACAGAACTCGTCACAGATGGTATTTACGCTTACAGTCGAAATCCGGCGTTTCTGGGTTTCGACTTGCAGTATATCGGAGTACTGCTCATGTACTGTAACTTGCTGACAGGGATGTTCACAGTTTTTGCAATCGTAATGCTGCACCAGCAGATCTTGCAGGAAGAACGCTACCTGACCACCGTATTTGGAACGGAATATCTGGATTACCATCATCAGGTTTTCCGTTATTTGGGGCGGCGTAAGAAAAGAAATGAAAAGACTGAAATGTGATTCACACCTATGAGAAAAACCTTCGCCTAAGGAAAAATATCCCTTGACTCTACTGGACACGCTGCAAAACGCGGCGTGTCCTCGGTTCTTTTTGGTTTAAAATGTCGATTCTCTATAAAATTGGCACATTCCTCTGAAATTTCTGCCTATTCAGTCCGGAACTAAAGCCCTACAATAAGAATAAAGAAGTGGATGGCCATGCTGCCTTCCTTGATTTTGAACACGATAAGGAGCGGTATACATGAACTGTATTTTGAGAAAATGGCGGCTGTCTGACGCAACGGATTTGGCAGCAGCGCTGAACAACGAAAAGATACTCAACAATCTGCGGGATGGACTTCCTCTTCCCTACACAGAGGAGGACGCCCGTGACTACATCTTGGCAATGCTCTCCGCAGACGAAACCAGCACCTTTGCCTATGCCATCACACAGAATGACCGTGCCATCGGAAGCATCGGCGCCTTCCGGCAGAGCAATATCCACCGGCAAACGGCAGAGCTGGGCTACTATCTGGCGGAAGAATACTGGGGGCGGGGCATTATGACGGATGCCATCCGGCAGCTCTGTGGAATCGTCTTTGATACGACCGATATCCTGCGCATCTATGCCGAACCCTTCGCTTACAACACAGGCTCCCGGCGGGCGCTGGAGAAAGCGGGATTTTGCTATGAGGGCACCATGAAAAACAACGCCATAAAAAACGGCAAGGTTCTGGATATGGCGCTTTACAGCATGACCCGCACCACCGAGGCCTATCCCGTCCGCAGGCTGACCAGAGAAGAAATCCCCCAGGCGCTGGAGCTGTGTTGGCGGGTATTTCTGGAGTTTGAAGCCCCGGAGTACTCGCAGGAGGGCATTGACCATTTCCGGACAAGTCTGGAAGATCAGGAACGAATTCGAAAGCTGACCTTTTATGGGGCTTTTGATGGCGATAAATTGGTCGGAACACTCTGTATGAGGGCGACGCAGCACATCGGCGGGTTTTTTGTGGATGCGTCCTATCACCGCCGGGGCATTGGCAGACGGCTGTTCGAGGCCATGCGCCGTGACTACGCTCATCAGGTTTTCACGGTTAATTCTTCTCCCTACGCGGTGGAGGTCTACCGTCATCTCGGCTTTCTCCCGACGGACGAAGAACAAACAGTCGATGGCTTGCGTTTTACGCCCATGCGGTACAGCGCAAAAGCTGATGAGGAAGATGAAAAATGATAACAAAGAAAAAAACATAGTTAAATTGGTATACGAATTAGAAGACACATCAAAGGTCAAAGAGTTATTTGCAGACTGGCAGGAAACGCTGATCTATTCGTGCTTACAGAATGTCATGGGCAAGATCTATGTTACGGATACCGAAAAACCGGAATCAGCATTTGCGTTTGTCGGATGCTTTGGATTCTTTGCTGGCAGACCGGACAGAGAGCTGGTTAGCCATAAGCCTGACGGATTTGTGATATTAGTTCCGCAAAATGAAGAGTGGTCGGCTTTGATTGAAGAATGTTATCCTTCTGCGAAGAAGGTCGAAAGATTCGCAATCAAAAAGGACACGATCTTTGATGTTGAGATGCTCCAAAAAGAAATCAGCAATATCCCACCGGAATATGAACTCAGGCAGATTGACGCGGCCCTTTACGATCAATGCCTGGAAAACCCCGAAACCGCTGACTTTGTTTCGGCATTTGATAGCAAAGAACAGTACCTGAACATTGGAAGAGGTATGGTGATCCTGAAAGATGGGAAAATCGTTTCCGGTGCTTCTTCCTATACACGATATAACGAAGGA
>JALFIB010000081.1 GCA_022776305.1 Lachnospiraceae bacterium | reverse complement strand
AGTTTGATTTGCAAACCTTAGTTTTACCTGCTTCTTACCTTTCAACCTCTGCACTTGAAGAAAAATAAGAGGCAGATAAGTTGGTCCTGCAATACATTTCTAAGCATAACACATTTTAGTCACATTATCCAGTCAAACCTATAATTTTAAAGAAAGACTTCGCACTCTGCACAAGGCTGCAGTTATCCTATTATATAATCGAGAATAGCATTCAGTTCCCTTGGTGAATGGGCCCTGTAACAGACGGTACTGTCATCCTTCTGGCGGATCAGCGGATGCATCAGCGCCTTGCGCACAGCCTGATGGCTGGTTAAACTTACCTCAAGCTCCAGCTCCGGATCTACCCTCCGCACAGCTACCTCTTTCCTCAGTGCTTTTGCAACCTCTTCCTGAATCATATCGCAGACATCCTCCGGATGCAGGTTGAAGGTAGAATTTCCCCTGCACTCCTTTACTGCCACTGTCCCAATACCGGGAACTTCTTCTGCTGCCAGTCTGCAGATTGATGCGTCACCACTGATAAAAACAGATGGGACGCCTTGTTCCGCCGCATAAAGGGAATTCATGGTAAACTCCGAAGCAAGTTTTCCGTTGATCTTCACAGAACGGATTACTTTATAATTCATGGTATGGGACAGAGGGCTGCCATTGCTTCCGCCCGGCGAGTGATACCCAATATAGATCGCCCCTGCATAGCTGCCATCGATCCCTGCCATCATAGAGCCCGGATGGCAGGCCCATCCCCGCATCAGTTTCACTCCACGCGGGAGCAGCTCATGACGTATGTTTCTGGCTGAATCATGGCCGTCACGCACTACCGCATCATATCCGGCTTCCAGCACTGCCCTGCAGGCGGCAGCCGCTTCACTGGTCATCTGCAGACAGGATCTTTCATAACCGTCCTGTCCTTTTTCCGTCTCGCACCATGCAGTTACATCCGTAACACCTTCCAGATCCACACTGATAAAATATTTCTTCTTTTCCATGTTTGCCTCCGTATCTGCTCCCTGTATTTCTATGAACCAAAGGACAAATGGACATAAGATACATACCTGCATGTATTTTTATGTCTATGGGTCCCTCAAACATGAGGATACAGGTTTTATTCTTTTTCCAGAAACTCTCTAAGCCCCATATAACAGTTTCCCCGGACCCCTGTCATCGTCCCGGCATGGTAGAGGGAACTGATAACTGCTTCTTCCACAGATTCCACCGCAGCTTCAAATACGATATCAATATTTTCGTCGTAAAACATCCTGCTCTCCAGAATGCTTTTCTCGCTGTAATGTGGTATCCGGTTTGCTGTGGTAAAGGCGATGGCAATATCACCGCTGCCGTTTCCGCAGTAGGATCCTGTCCTTGCCAGCGCGATCATGGAACGTTTTGCCACCCGTTTCAGCTGCCTTTCATTCAGCGGAATATCAGTTGCAATGAGGATGATCACAGAGCCTTTATCCTTTCTGTCACCGGGACGCGCCTTCGTGGTATCATAGTGGACACCTCCTATAACAAGATTTCCTGCTTCCCCGAAATTTGTCATAACCAGCGAACCGACCACATAGGCCTTTCCGTCAATCTTCACCTCTCTGGAGGAAGAACCGATGCCTCCCTTCAGTCCAAGACAGACCATCCCTGTCCCGCCTCCTACAGCGCCTTCTTCGAAGTCTGCCGACGCACTGTCCAGTGCTTCCCTGACATGTTTTTCCATAACATGCATGCCGCGGATATCATTCAGCCTCCCGTCGTTGCATTCTGTTACAATGCTGTTCACTGTCCCCGTCGTGATACCGATATCCTCATTTTGCTCCAGCATATATTTTGTCAGGACTGTATGGGCAATACCTGTACTGAGGGTATTGGTCATCAAAATCGGAGTTTCGATGGTTCCAAGCTCCTCCACCTGTACCAATCCCATGCTTTTTCCAAAACCATTGATCACAGCAACACCTGCCATGACTTTATCTCGGAACAAATTCCCACCATGGGGAAACACAGCAGTAACCCCTGTATGGATCTCTCCTTGATTTATGGTGGAATGCCCCACCGTTACCCCTTCCACGTCACTGATGAGATTTTTGGGGCCATGGGGCCATTTTGAATACAATTGAAACGAATTAGTTTCCGGTAATCCCATAACACACCCTCCTTTGATAGGATCTTTTAGCAGAAATAAGTAAAGACAGCGCATCTACGGATTTTCCGTGATACGCTGCTTTAAATCAACAAACTTTTATCTGGAACACAGCCTTTTGGCTGGCTTTCTTAAAATAGTTAGAAGCTCAGATCATTCCAGTAAAGGGCACCGTCTTCATGTACCGTGATTCCCTTTACATAATCTTTATAAGCAATATAATTGACATCACTGTAGAATGGTATAATATTCCAATTCTCAAACATCTTTTTCTGGATCTCGCCAACCTTGGCTGTACGCTCATCTGTATCTACAGTAGAAGCCGCATCTGAAACTGACTCATAATATGCATCGTCATTGCCCGGGGCATCCATATCATAGTAGCAGCAATTCAGTACAAGCATAGGTTCTGCCCACTCCAGAACTTCAATACCTGCATCGTATTCATCATTGTTAATGTTTTCATAAATATAATTCCAGTCAATGGATTCAATATTCATCAGGATACCGATCTGAGCCAGCTGCTCCTGCAGGCCCTGGGCAACAAGGACACTGGTACCGGAAGAACGTGTGTAATAAGTAAATTCCACATTTTCACCATCTTTGTCCACATATCCATCACCATCGGAATCTATGTATCCTGCCTCTTCCAGGATCTGTTTTGCCTTTTCCGGATCATTGGCATAGTTCGCCATGAAATCATCTTTTGCTTCCTGTGAAAAATTCTGCACACTGTCAAAAATCATGGAATAAGCCGGAACTGCTGCTCCATCTGTGAGTGCACAGAGGTCTTCCCTGTTAATTGCCAAAGCAACTGCCTGACGCACTGCGATATCCTCAAAAGCGCTTCCCTCATCTGTCTGCATCTCAAAGTATTCAATATTTGGATACGTCTTTTCTGTCAGGATTATATCCTCCTGAGATTCCATCTGCATTTTGCCATCCATGGAAATATAGGTTGTAAAATCAATATCTCCTGCTTTCAGCTCTTCCAGCATGGTAAATTCTTCCATATTATTAAACTTGACTTCTACTGTCTTGATTGCAGCTGCCCCTTTATTCTCCACCAGAGGATTGTCCGTTTTGTATCCTTCATTGGCAACAAGTGTCACACCGGTACCCGGTTCGTAACTGTCTACGCTGTACATTCCGTAAGGAACCGCTCCCCACATCAGTTCATCCTGGCTCATGGAATCCAGCTGGTCCTTATCAATTACGCCCATAAAGCATTCACCCAGATAATAAAGTAAATCCGAACGGAACTCAGTCAGATGGAAGATAACATTTCTTCCGTCTGTCTCCATTGACTCTATATTCGAATATCCATCTGCATAAGGACTTACTTCTTTTCCCCACTCAATGGATGCAACCACATCTTCCGGTTCCACCTGTTCTCCTGTGGCATAATACTTTCCTTCCGGCACTGTCATAGTCATCGTCAGCCCGTCTTCACTGATGGTAAGATCCGTACAGACGCCGTCTAAAAGATCTCCGCCCTCCGGATCCAACGTAAACAGTGGGTCCGCGATCAGCCCCTGTCCGGATGTCCAGCTGTCCTGCTGGTACAGATCTGTACCATACCATTCATCATCTGCAAGTACAAATACTTCTTTTGCTTCATCTGCATATACGGCTGCAGGTGCCATTGCTGTTGCTGCCATTGCTGTAACCAGCATGAAAGCCACACTTCTTTTTTTCATAATCATTTCCTCCTTAATTTTAAAATAATTTTATTTCAGCGGATGATGGCATGCCACCTGATGCCCTGTTTCCATCAGATCCATCTGCGGATCATGGCTCTGGCACTCAAGAGATGCGTATCTGCATCGCGCGTAAAATCGACAGCCGGTTCCTAAATCCATCATACTTCCCGGTTCTCCGTCAATGATTTCTTTTTTTCTGTCCCGCATACGTGGGTCAAGGATAGGAGCCGCCTTCATCAATCCTTTCGTATATGGATGCCGTGGCTGCTCCGTCACTTCTTCTGTGGATCCAAATTCCACAAGTTTTCCCAGATACATGACAGCAATCTTGTCGCTTATATATTTTACTGCATTCAGGTCATGGGTGATCACCAGATAAGTCAGATGCATCTGTTCCTGAAGGTCAAGCAGAAGATTAAAGATCTGGGCTTGAATAGAAACATCCAGCGCGCTGGTCGGCTCATCCAAAATCATGATCTTCGGTGACAATGCCAGAGCCCTCGCAATGGCAATTCTCTGAAGCTGTCCTCCGGACAGCTGGTGAGGATAACTGTCCAGATACCGCTCATCCATTTTCACCATGTCCAATACTTCTTTTGCCCTGCGTCTTGCCTCTGCCCGCGAAATACCATGAAGCAGCATAGGACGCATGATGGAACTTTCAACTGTCTGCCTCGGGTTTAGGTTGGAAACCGGATCCTGAAACACTACCGCAATTTCCCGATGCAGCTTATCGCGGTCTTTTTTCCCCGCTTTTGCAAGATCTACGCCGTCAATCACAACACTTCCGGAGGTCATAGGGGTCAGCCCCAAAATCACTCTGGCTAATGTAGTCTTGCCGCTTCCAGATTCCCCTACCAGACCTACGATCTCTCCTTTTCCAATGGAAAAGCTGACCTTATCTACCGCTTTTATCACTCGGCTGTCTTTTGTCCAGATACCCTGTGAAAGAGAAAAGTTCTTAACCAGATCTTTTATTTCTACCATGGCCGCCATAGCTACACCTCCTGCCCTTTGTCCAGAAAACAGCGGTATGCATGTGTTTCACTGGTTCGAATGGTTGCAGGTTCTTCCCTGCTGCATCTCTCGGTCGCATAAGGGCAGCGGTTTGCAAACCGGCATTCCGGTTTCTTCTCCAGTATTCTGGGGACAGCTCCCTCAATGGTCTGCAGTCTGCCTTCTTTTTTTGTTTTTCTTGGCAGCGCCTGCATCAGCAGTTTTGTATAAGGATGCATGGGATGTTCAAAAATTTCGTAGACATCACCTGTCTCGATCACTTCTCCTGCATACATAACCGCAATCCTGTCTGCCACCTCTGCCACCAGACCAAAATTATGTGTGATTAGCATGATGGCTGTATTCCGCTCTTTTTTCAATTCCTGCAGGATTTCCAGTATCTGTGCCTCAATGGTCACATCTAAGGCTGTGGTCGGTTCATCCGCAATCAACAGTTTCGGATTTCGTGAAAGCATCATCGCAATCATCACGCGCTGGCGCATACCTCCTGAAAGTTCATGTGGATAACTTTTTACCCGCTCTTTTGCATCCGGCATCCTGACATCCTGAAACAAGCGGATCGCCTTTTCCCAAGCTGCACTTTTTTCCACACGATCCAGCATGATCGCTTCTTGTACTTGTTTTCCGGTGGTATAGACCGGATTTAAGGAATCCAGTGGGTTTTGAAAGATCATTCCGATCTCCCGCCCCCGTATCTGCTCCATCTCTTTTTTAGAACAGGTGCGCAGGTCTTTTCCTTCAAACAGAATCTTACCTTCAATTCTGGCGTTATTTCCTCCAAGCAGATTCATAATGCTGTGGGCTACCGTGGTCTTTCCGCAGCCGGATTCTCCCACCACCGCAAAAATCTCCCCCGGATAGATGGCGAGGTTCACATTGTGGACTGCAGATAAGGCTCCGCCCTTCACTTTATAGTCAATATTCAGATTTTCCAGTTTCAATAATTCCTCATTCATTTGTTTCCTCTTCCTTCACATCCAGCAGCTACATGGATTTCATATGGGGATCCAGTATATCTCTGAGTCCCTCTCCCAGCAGATTAAAGCCCAGAACTGTATAGACCAGAGCGAGTCCCGGAAAAACGCTGAGCCACGGAGCCCGGCCAATATAAGCAATCCCGTTTGAAAGTGCAAGCCCCCAATCAGGAGACGGTGCCTGAGAGCCAAGCCCAAGAAATGAAAGGGTAGTGGTCGACATCACCGTGGACGGAAGGCTCATGGACACCATAACGATCAGGGATGGAACAATATTGGGCAGGATATAACGAAACATCAATGAAAAATTGGATTCACCGAATGCCCGTCCCGTCTCCACAAATGCCATCGTTCGCAAGGACATGGTTTTTGCCCGCACTGACCGGGCATACGTTGCCCAACTCACAAGAGATATTGCAATAACCGAATTGGTCAGGCCTTTTCCAATCAGGGTAACTACTGCAAGAGCCAGAATCGTGCCGGGAATACACCAGGTCAGATCAGTCAAAAACGAAAACACCCTGTCTACCCAGCCGCCAAAATACCCGCAGACAACTCCCACCGAAACGCCGATCACCAGCGCCAGCGTAGCTCCAAGGAAAGCAACCCACAAAGTAATTCTTGTTCCCATCACCGTACGTGAAAAAACATCCCTGCCCAGTTCATCCGTCCCAAACCAATGCTCTGCACTGGGTGCGCTCATCTTTATAGAAGGATTTTGTGCCGTATACTCATATGGCCCAATCTGCTCCGCAAAGATTGCTATCAGGATGATACTGGCCAGAATCAGAAAGCCTATCATAAAGTTTTTGTTCTTCAGGCAAGCCTGAAGTGTTTCTTTCCATTTACTGTCTCTTTTCATGCTTCTCTGCCTCCGTCCATGGATATCCGGATTCTCGGATCCAGAATTCCGATTACAAGATCACTGAGCAGATTGCAGATCACGGTAAGTATTGCTATGATCAAAAGAACGCCCTGTACCACCGGAAAATCCTGCACAATAATCGAATTCAGCAGCAAGTTACCCATTCCCGGAATACCAAAGATTTTCTCCGTAACAACTGCACCGGATATCAGCCACGGAATCGACATAAAAACCTGTACCGTCACAATGATCAGGGCATTGCGCAGCACATGCTTCCACATGACTGCTCTGGAGGAGAGGCCTTTCGCGTAAGCCGTAGTGACATATCTCTCATTCAGCACCTCCAACACCTCTGCTTTCGTCAGACGGATCGTACCTGCTATACTGGATGCAACCAGTGAAAACACAGGAAGCACGTAATACTCCATTCCCTTATAACCGCTGATGGGAAGGATACCAAGCCAGACAGAAAACACAAGTATCAATAGCGCCGCCATCCAGAATGCCGGGACTGCAGTTAATATCAACGTAAAGATTACCGTCAGCCTGTCAAACAGCGAATCTTTCTTGATTGCACAAAGAAGCCCGATGGGCAGCGCAATCAGGATTTCAAAAAGAAGTGCCCATCCACAAAGATTCAGGCTTCTCGGGATTCTTTCTTTCATCAGATCCCAGACAGGAACTTTATATCTGGTGGAAGTACCAAAATCCTGATCCAGAAGAATTCCTTTTGCCCAATCCAGATACTGCTCGGTCATGGGACGGTCATATCCCATTTCATGGGCAATCTCTTCTTTTTTCTCTGCAGATACTTTACGATCCACCACCATGTCAACCGGATTCCCCGGCATCATGTACAGCAGTCCGAACACAAGTATCGAAACGGAAAATATCAGCAGTATCCCCATTGCTATACGTTTTAACAAATACTCTCTAATAATTACACCTTCCCTCTTGTTCAATCACCCTCTGGTAAATTCTGGAGCCGCATTTTACGCCCCAGGCAATTCCATTCTTTATATAGAATTCAAAGGTATTCACCCGTTTTTCCTGATCTGCAGCGTCCACGCCTACAAACACACATTCACTGCTGTACAGCAGACGCAGCTTTCTTTCATTATAAATAGCGGCCAGTTTTCCCTCTTCCAATGTGACCTTGCAGTGAACCGGGAGTCCTTCTTTCGCCAAATAATCTCCTTCCAGCATTTCGGGACGGCTGAATTCCTTTCCGGAAGGAAGCGCCCAGTAATGCATCTGTTTCAGCGGAAGGCCAAGGATCCAATTGTAGCAGGCCCACTGAAATTCATCCATTCCAAGATCTCCTTCATTACAAAGAACCGTGACGGAATATCCGCCTTCTAAAAATCCTCCCTGCGTAGACACGCCATGCAGACCTCCGGAATGCTCACACATCACTTTGCCGCCGATCAGACTCTTTTCCAGTCCAAGGCAGTAAAATGTTTTTTTCCGGGCAGGGTATTCTCTTCCATACATGCGCTCCACCGCTTCTTCCGGAATCACCTGCCTGCCTTCCCATCTTCCATGATCACTGAGCATCTGATAATACCGCGCCATATCGCGGGCTGTTGATTTTACACAAGCACAGCCCCTAAACGGCGGAAGCACCGACCAATTATCATCCCAAATCAAGGAACCATCCTCGTCCCGTTCAAACAGGCTGGTTATATTGCCTTCTGCCAACACAGCAGCTTCACTGCCGTCCAAATCCAAAACAGTCCTTGACATCCCCAGCGGTTCAAAAATACGCTCCTTCAAAAATTTCTCCAGCGGAATACCTGCTGCCTGATCCACGATGTAGGAGAGAACTGCATACCCCTCATTGGAATAACTCATATACTCCCCCGGAGCACCCAACGGCTCATAATTTCCCGCAGTTATATAATCAATGATCTGGCTGATCTGGTCCATCTGGTTCGGCGCAGTCCGAAGCATTTCCCGATACCAATGGCTATCACGTTCTTTGCTGTTTTTCGCAATAGACCACTCCAGAGGCTCCATGGGCGGAATACCGGCGCGGTGCATGGCCAGCATCTTAACAGTCACGCACTCGTCTGCTGCACCGGGAATATGGAAATCAGGAAAATATTTTACCACAGGATCCTCCAGACTCATCTTCCCCTCTGTCTCAAGAATACAACATGCAAGTGCTGTCATGGATTTGCTCATAGAAGCGATACCAAAAACTGTATCCCCATCTACCTTCTGTTTCTTCTCCATATTCCGGAATCCGTATCCGCGGTCAAACAAGATCCCCTCCGGTCCGCGAATACAGACAGCCATCCCCGGATATCCTCTTTTTAGGAATAAGTCTCCCAGATACCGGTCCAGCATTTCTGTATTTTGTCTCATTTGTCTTTCTGTACTCCTATCTTTATCCATAAGCGCGGAACTATTGTGCCCATTCGTACATGTACGATAGCCTTTTTCCCTTGCAAAAAGGGTGCTGCAATTATCTTGTGATAGCTGCAGCACCCTTGCTACTTTTCAGTAATCATTTCAAATTGCATAATATACAAATCTTTGCATGTTTCATTTGAAATACTTCATTTGCACATAAATTATGTATATTATATTGAATTATCGTTTTTTAGTCAATAAATAATTATTCCTTTTTCCTAAAACATATACAAAGAAAAAATTTCTTTCTTACCCAGCCTGTCATCACAAAAGTGCCTCAGACTGAACCATCCGTTTTGGCAAAGTAGACAGTATCCACGCCGCATCCACGGTCATTGGGAAGAACATCCACCTGCTCAAAATTCAGCTTCTCCATTAGGTGGATCTGTGCCCCATTGGTACTCCATGTCCGAAGAGCCGGTGTTGCATCCGGATACCGGTTCCGAAGGTATTGCAGTACCTCCCGGTAGATTCGTAAGGAAAGCCCTTTCCCCCGAAACTCTTTCAGCAGGCAGAGTGTCGTCAGATAGCAGACACGCGGGAAACGGGAAAGCTGCGGACATTGATAATCCGGACGGAAAGACATAAAGGCGATGGTCCTCCCTCCCTGCTTCCAGAGAAAGTTTTTCTGCGTCATCAGTTCCCTATAATAATCTGTCACACCGGGATTATGGCTGCTGTCTGCTGTGAGATGACTCTCAGCAGTACCTCCCCGTTCTGACAACGGCGGGCAGAAGTCATGATCACATGCGGACAGGATCTCAAAAATCTCACTTTTTTCCTTTTCTGTCAGCTCATGGTCCGGCGAAACAAATTGAATAGGTCCCGTCTCCTCCGTCACAAACCGTACTGCTTTCACTGCCATTGCAAGTCCCTCTTTCATGGAAGAAGGACGGATCCATTCCTCTCTGGTATGGGCTCCTCCTCCCTCGATCAATCCGATGCACACCGATGGTATACCAAAAGAAAGGGGAATATTACAATCCGTGGAAGCTGCACCTTCCTCAGGCTTCTTTCCCGTTACTTCCTCAGTGATCCTGCTGATTCCCCGTGCCAGCCATTTCTGCTTTTCCGGATTCACGTCCATACTGCAGGGCCGTTCCCCCACTATCGCACAGCGAACTTTCGTCTCCTCACAACAGTATTTCTCCAATACTTGTCTCAGAAAAGCGGCGCCATGCTTCATAGCCTGTGCAGATTCACTGCGGTATTCAAACAGGAAGCTTCCGGCTGAAGCAATGGTATTCACAGAAGTCCCGCCTTCTATTAAACCCACATTATAGGTAGTCTTTGCTCCGGGTAGAGGCTGGTACTTATACAGCTCCTGAAGAATAGCTGACATCCGCTCAATGGCATTTGCCTTTCCAAAATCCATCCAGGAATGTCCACCTTCCGTCTTTACATCGATCCTGTAACGAATGGAACCCACGCAGTCGGTATAAAGGCTTTTCTGGTACAGGTCAAAGGCAACTACCGCTTCAATCTGTCCTTCATATTCTTTCATCACACCACGGCAGCCTTTTAAATTTCCAAGTCCCTCTTCTCCCGTATTCAGTGCGAATAAAACCGGATGTGCAACGTCAGGTTTCTGTATAAACAAATATCGGATCAGCTCCATCAGCACCACTGCATTTGCCGTATCGTCCCCGATGCCGGGGCAGGACCAGCGGTCCTCTTCCTTTCTCAGTTCAAGCTTCGTATCTTCCGGGAAAACAGTGTCCAGATGAGCCAGAAACAAGCATCCATAAGCCTGTTTCGGTGATGTTCCGTTCTTAGCCGGGTACGAAACGATCACATTATCGTAAGGATCTATGTAAGCACCGGAAACTCCGTTCGTCTCCAGCCATTTCATGCAGTATTCTGCACGCCTGCGTTCCTCAAAACTGGGAGCCGGAATCTGTACCAATTCTTCCAGTGTCTTTTTCATTTGCGGCAGTCTATCCTCTGCATATTGTTCCAGTGATTCCATCATCATAATCTCCATTCCACCGTCTTTTGCTGGCGGTATAAAAAGTATAAAATCCCTCTTCAGCCCTCTTCGGTTGGCGGAATATCTTTTTCATTTCAAAGAAGATAAAACCTTCCGTTTTTGTATTCCCACTTTGTTTGATAGGGTTCACATGCCATGTTCAGATATTTCAGGATCTCCCTCGCTTCTTTTTCCTCCGCCGGATACGGCAGGTTCTTTTCCCATGCTGCCCTTGACAGTCCCAATTCAATGGGAAGCAGTTCAATGTGGCTGCATACCCCATCCCTGATTTCAAAGTAAGGGATTAGCGACTGATACACCTCTTTCGTCTCATACAGGCTATGTGCTGCCTGGCTGCTTCTTTTGGCAATTCCTTCGGCTGCCGATGCATGGGCAGGCAAACCGTATTTTTCCATATCGTCCGGCGGAAGCAGTGATACGTATTCATTCTCGAACATAAAATTCCCCAGACTGTAAAAAATCGGACAGCCCTTATACATTTCAATTCCCTTAATCTGATGTGTACCGCTTCCGACCACTGCACTGGCACCGGCATCGATACATGCTCTGGAAAATGTCTCCAAAAAATAATCTGCTTCATGCTCCTGATCTTTTTTTATCTCATGGGAATGTACCATAACGATTACAGCCTGACAGGAAAACAAGGCTTCCCGAATGCTGTTCACCGTACGCTCCAAATCCCTCGGATCCGGATAACTGATGCGGCCTTCCTCTTCCTCCGTTTCCACCAGTTCAAACAGGGAAGTCCCAAATTCCAGCGTACCTTCCGGAAGAGGTGCCAGAAACCCCTGCGCCCGATGTTTTTCCCTCAGGTCATTGATACCTGTGGCAACAGCAAGTTTTTTCAGCAGTTCCCCATGCTCTCTGGTGATCCGGTAGCGATTGTTCACACGCAGTGGATTGAGCCCCGGCCGTCCCGATTGTCTCTCTGACTGGATCCCTGCCCTTGCTGCATTTTCAAACGTAGAACAAATATCTATGATACCAACCCGCCCACAGGGTGTCTCTATCATCACCGGACGAGAAGCCTCATACAAATTGTTTCCCGTCCCCGCATGGGCAAATCCACTCTCCTCAAGATTTTTTACTGTCATGGACAAACCATCATAAGAATAATCCATGGTATGATTGTTTGCAAGAGCAAGCATATCGAATCCATATAAGTGAAGATCTTCCAGACAGCCTCGGGAAGAAGTCAGCCAGGTACCCCCGGAATATGCAGACGGAAAACACCCTCCGTCCGTGATGGTTGTTTCCAGATTTGCCAGTTTTATATGGGCCCTACCCATAAACTCCCGGATGGGCATTACTCCCGGATTTTCTTCCGGAATCCTTCTGGTAATCAAAATATCCCCTGCCGCTGCAATAGATATACTATTTGTATCCATTTTCTGTACCTCCCATATCCCTTTTTCACCACTGCCATCAATCCGAACTGTGCAATGACGCTCCTGCTGATCATCTTTTTCGTGTCAATATTTTATCGCTTTAAATTGACAAATTATTATAACATTTCTACGGATTGCTGTCGAGAATTTCTTAGCTATATCATTTCTTTTACACAAATTTTTTCGAAAGTTGTGAGAAAACAAAAAATACAAG
>JALFIB010000054.1 GCA_022776305.1 Lachnospiraceae bacterium | reverse complement strand
CAGGCATTTTCAAGCTGGAAGATCACAGATGCTGCAGGCAATGTGGTTGCTCCGGACGAGTTGGTAGCTCCCAGCTCAACAAGTTCAGAGATTACGATCAATTCCAGTGCTGTAGATAGAGACCTGATTTTTACGGCACAGTATGAAGGTGTTCAGTATAAGGTTACGGTAAATGACGGCTCTGCAAATTACGCAACGACAGTCAGCGGTACAGTGGTTACCATTACTGCAAACAAGGCTCCGGAAGGAATGGAGTTCGATTACTGGAAAGTGGATAGTGCAAACGTATCTTTGACAGATGCGTCCAATGGCACTACGACATTTACTATGCCGACAGCAGACGTGACAGTCAGTGCTGTATACAAACTGAAAGATTATAGTCTTACAGTACAGAATGGTACAGGAGATCAGGATTTCTACAATATGGGTGATGTAGCTACGGTTAGCTCAAATTATCCGGCAAGCGGAAAAGAATTTGACGAATGGGTAGCTGTAAGCGGCAATGTAGAATTTGATGAGCCGGACAGATGGGAGACTGCTTTCGAGATGCCGGCAAGTGATGTGACAGTAAAGGCAACTTATAAAGACGGTCCTTCTCCAGATAATAATGCTATTTTAGATCTTGTAGCAGGCGGAGAGTATTATACAGGTGATACCATTAAGTTTACAGCCTCCGGTGCCGGCATGGACAATACAGATCCGAACCCGGGTGATTACCGTTATCGCCCCACAGGATACCAGATTGGTAATGTAACAGGATCTTGGAAAGATGCGCCGTATACAACTTCCATGGCGATTAAAACAGCTGGGGAATATACTCTGAAAGTAACCTTCGCAAAAGAGGTATTTGATGGAAGCAGTTGGGTAGCAGATGGTACTACAGATACAAAATCAGTTACATTTAAGGTTATTGTAAAAGCTGCAGGCGTGGCAACAGGTGATGATACACCGATTGCAATTGTGATTGCAATTGCAGCAGTTTCCTGTGTACTGTTTATTATCCTTCTTGTACTGTTCCTGAAGAGAAGGAAAAGAAGATAAATCAGAATGAGAAGTTATATTAGAAGTATATAGAAAGCTAAAAATGCTGTGAGATTTCTCTCACAGCATTTTTCATCGAATATTTGAATTTCTACATTTTATAAAATGAAGTTTACACTTAATGCTTGACTACTCAAATCTTGCTACACATCTTTCAAAATAAAACGATGGATGATTTCAGCTACACCGTCGTGGTTATTGTCTGCTTTCGTGACGTAATTGCCATGTTCGGCGATACCGGGAAATGCATTGCACATAACAGCGCCGATATGGGCAGCTTCCAACATAGCAATATCATTTTGGGCGTCACCGGCAGCAACAGAATTCTCAAGAGGGATACCAAGATGTTCGCACATCCAATGTACAGCAAAGCCTTTCGAAATTCCTGTCGGAACGATCTCAAGATATGCGTCATTGGAGAAGAAGCTGTCTAAAGTACCTGCATAAGCAGAGAGGACTTCACTCTGGTAATCCAGAAGCTTTTGATGGTCGTCAAAATTTATTGCGATCAGCTTGTAAGGGTCTTCTGTCAAAGCTTCGGAAATATCGTCAATTACTTCGTACGGGATTTTTATAACTTCGGAATATTTTCTTACCTCTGGTGTATCAGCTGCAGTTAATACATGGGTAGAATTGTATGTCTGGATATGCAGATCTCTTTCCTGCGCAGCTTGGAATAATGGGGCGGCAATTTCACGGGGAAGTCCTTTGCCATAAACCGTTTTGTGGTTATACATATCATAAATCTGCGCTCCGTTGTAGGTGATCGCGTAACAGCCGGATTTTGTAAGTCCAAGCCGTTCTGCCTGAATAAGAGCGCTGGCCAGCGGCCTGCCTGTGGAGATTACGATGATATGGCCTAGGGCCAATGCTTCATCAATGGCTGCTTGGTTTTCAGGTGTAATATTTTTTTGATCATCTAAAAGCGTTCCGTCCAGATCGGTAAACAAAATACGTCTTTCCATTTTTCTCCTCCTATTACGCTTTTCTTTCCGTGCGTTCTTTTTCCAGTAATTCTTCCAGTGCTTCATCACTTTCGCTGATCCATACATCCTCTTCTTCTGCGGTTAAGCCGAGGTATTCACGTAAAGTGCAAGTTTCATCACTGAAATTCCATTCATCAGTAAGTTCAAATATTTCCTCAAAGTCTGTTTCAAAACTCATATATCGTTCACGAAACTTCATGATTGGTTTCCTCCTTATTATTTAGTTTGTCACATATGCTTCGTTTTTTCCTGAGACCTTCCAAAATAGAATAAGGGATCCGGAGATTATTTTTTCCGCGGCCTAAATAAATATCAGGTTTGTGTGCACCGTGAAAATCAGAACCACCGCTTGGCGCCAGTGAGAGCTCTTCTGCCAATGCTAGAAGATAAACTTCTTGCTCAGGGGTGTGGGTTGAATAGTATACTTCTATGCCCATCAAACCTTGGTTTTTTAATATAGAGATCAGCTTTCTTAATTCTTGATCAGAAAATTGGTACTGGAATGGGTGGGCAAAAATGGGAATTCCTCCAAAATCACGGATCAGTCGAACAACTGTGTCAGGTTTCACTTTCCTTCTCGGCACAAAATATTTACAGCCTTCTCCGATATGGGTTTTAAAGGCATCCCACATTTCATTTACATAGCCGTGGTCTGCAAGGTATCTTGCAAAATGCGCCCTTGTCCAAACATTTTTCCCAAAAGCTTCTTCCATTTGTTCATAGGAAATATCAATACCATCTCCAGCCATCAAGTCGATCATCTTCTGGTTTCGGCGAAGCCGTTCATCACGATAGAAAACCACTTGTTTTTGAAAATCAGGATGTTGCCAGTCGAAATCAATTCCTACAATATGAATATCTTTACCACAATACTCTGTAGAAAACTCAATTCCCGGAATCAATTCGATGCTGCAGGAATCAGCTGCCAAGAATGCTTCTTCCAGTCCCTCCGTATTATCGTGGTCTGTCAGTGCAAAAGCAGATAAGCCACATTCTGCTGCATGATGTACCAGTTCAGCAGGGGAGAGCGTACCGTCAGATTTGTTAGAATGTACGTGCAGGTCAATTATTTTCATAAGAAGTATCTACTCCTACTATTTTAAAATGTCAGATTCAGAAGATGCCATACGGAATGTTTCATTCTTTGCACTCCCTAAATCCAGCTAAATATTCGGATTTCCTGCAAAAAAAGCTTGAAAACACCGAATCATTGTCAGTATAATCGAATTTAGAAAAGATGTAAACAGAAAAAGGTAATAAAAAAAGAATGGAAAACCTTGAAGAAGAGGCAATAAAGAATTAAGGAGAAAAATCCCATATGGAAAAAATAGGAAAAGAAAATGAGACTAAAATAGAAAACAGTATGGACCAAATGGCTGAAGCCAAGATACCGGAATGCTGCAGACAAAAACATCGTGATGATAAAGAAACGAAAGACCTGTTAAACCGGCTGAAGAGGATAGAAGGCCAGGTGAGGGGAATACAGGGAATGGTTGAAAGCGACCGTTACTGTGTAGACATTCTAACGCAGGTGATGGCTGTACAGTCTGCTTTGAACAGTTTTAATAAAGTACTGCTTTCTAATCATATTAAGACTTGTGTTGTAGAAGATATAAAAAATGGGCAGGAGATGGCAGTAGACGAATTATGCTCAACGATACAAAAACTGATGAAATAAAGAGAAAACATATGAAGATTACCTTAGTGGTTTTGAGGTAGAGTTTTCACGTCTAGGTATGGTAAGGTTTTTTTGATGATATAAAAAAGGTTCTGTATATAATATACAGAACCTTTAGCAGTTCGTAGGGGAATCGAACCCCTGTTTCCGCCGTGAGAGGGCGGCGTCTTAACCGCTTGACCAACGAACCATGCTCATATAATATAGCAGGTGTTTCAAAAAAAATCAAGTGTTTTTTTAAAAAAATTCGAAAAATTTGAAAAAATGGTTATGATAGAATACATATACATTCTAAAAATGAATAGGACATATCCCCCTATACGGCTTGTTGTCCTGCAGAATATTTGATAATTTTGAATTGAATGCAAACGATTATTCCGTATTATAAATCTTTTGGGAAGGAGACCATTCATGAATGTAAATATTGTTTTATTTGATGATTTTGAAACAATGGATGCATTAGGACCAGCGCAGATTTTTGGTAAGGTACCGGAGCACTTTTACTTGAATTACTTGTCTGTAAATGGTGGGATTGTAAACAGCAGCCAAGGTGTAAAAATCTGGACAGAACTATTGATTCCTCAGGAAGTCGAGGATATTCTGGTGATTCCGGGAGGACGAGGTGCAAAAAAACTGCTGTGTCTTGAAAAAAAGACCTTGGAGACATTAAAAGCAGCAGCACAGGAAGCTGATATTTGTATGATGGTAGGAAATGGATCTTCGGTTTTGGCGCAAACAGGTCTATTGTACCGAAGAAGGATAGCGGATTATCCTGATGACGAGAATTGGAAAAGAATGTTTACTGCGGAGATCATCAGGGAAAAGGATATGCGCTGGCTTTCAGACGGAAAGTATTATTCCACCGATTCTACCATGTCAGGAATCGATATGTCATTAGGGATTATCAGTGATCTGGTGGATTTGGAGGTTGCAGTCTGTGCAGCCAAGGCAATTGGATATGAATGGGATCAGGAAATGGCGTAAGAAAAAAGGAAAAAGCTGTGTTGAAGCTTTTTCCTTTTTCTAACTGAGGGTGATCAATTGCAAGGCTTTAAAGCACGGATCAGAAACATGGGAGTTGGATTGAAAAACTCGTTGTGATCCTTGTATATTCTGGTAGATATATTGGTATCTGCCGATACTTCTTTATATCCAAGAGATGATAACAATTCCATATCCCAAGAGGGGCGTGTTTTGCTGCTGATTGTAAGCTGACTTTTGATGGCCTCGCATTCCTGAAGCATATCCTTTGGCATGGAGCAATGGGCATGTTCCGGCGGAAGTTCACTGATATTTTTATTACAGCTGTCGTGGCCGTAGTCTGCGTCAAAGTTCAGCAAAACGCCTCCGTTTTTTAAAAGTTGATACCACTTGGCATAAGCCTGATCCACATGGGGAAGTGTCCATGTGAGATTACGGGTCAGGATTACGTCAAAAGTATTGTCATGGAAATCCGGGTTTTCAGCATCCATACAATAGAATGTGGCATTTGAATTTTGCTTCCTTGCCAATTCTCTGGCATGCAGCACCATATGCTCCGTCAGGTCAATGCCGGTGACATCGTGTCCCAGTGCAGAAAGCATAAGGGAAAACATTCCGGTACCACATCCTACATCGAGGATTTTCAGAGGCTTTTTTGCAGGAATATTACTTTGGATCTCGTTCAGCCAAGCTTTCCCTGTGTCGGAGTATTGCTCCTTTTCACGAAGGTCACAAAACGAATGGCTCCGCTTCGTCCAATAATTTACAATTCTGTTTTTAATTTCTCCGGATTCCGGGTGTAAAGTTTCTTTAAATTCCATAACGTTTATTTATATGCCTGCACACAGAATAACGGTGTTGCTGCATTGTTGATCCTTTCCATAAAACTGTAAACCTGATCGCCCATATCTTCTTCAATCAGTATAGAAGAAAAACCGAGATCTGATAACACCTTATAATCCCAAGCAGGACGAAGGATGTTTGTCAATGGCATATTTCGGGCCAGCTTCTCCATGGTATCAATATCTGTACAGGTATACTGGTCTTCTAAATTTAATTTCGCTACGTTCTCCCGATCCTTTTCATAAAGGCATCGTTTTTCTTCATCAAAAAGATAAGCGTACCAATTTGCGTCAAAATTCAATAAAGTCCCGCCTGGTTTCAGCACCCGGTGCCATTCGCTGTAGGCACGATCCGGCTCATCCAGATTCCAGGTCAGATTACGCGTTACAATCACGTCAAACTGATTATCTTCAAAGGTAAGATGCTGCGCATCCATTGTCATCCAGATAATGGAATCAGCCAGTATGCCTGCATTTTTCCGTGCCTGTTTCAGCATTTCTTCTGTATAATCCACAGCCGTAACCCGATAGCCTGCTTCAGCCAGAATAATAGCAAAAAAGCCTGGGCCTGTTCCTATATCAAGTACGGATATGTCTTCCGGAGATCTGTCGGGAAAACGAGTTTTGAGATAATGAAGCCACTTTATACGCTGTTCTCCGGCCAGTTCTTCCTGATTTACCATGGAATAGCCTTCCGCACGGTTACTCCAGTATTGTTCCAGTTTTTTTAATTGTCCCTGCATAGTTCCTGCTTTCTGACATTTTGTAAAGTCATGAGTTTGTTCGAAGTATACATTTTTATGGAATTTAGGATAACAAAAATGAGGAGGCCCCACAAGCTCCCCGGGGGGATATTTATTTTTAGGAATAGAAATGCATGAGATATTTGAATGGCCGGATATCCCCCCGGGTGGCTTGTGGGCAGCTTGTAAATACGATACGATTTAAGTACGTCAAATACTTCAGACCTCCACAAAATAATATGAAGTAGCAGATAACAGCTGGTGCACTGTTGTGACGTAGAAAAGTTTCCCATTTTTTATGAGGCATATCCTGTAAAGCAAGGCAGGATATGTCTCTCCTTATGAAAAGCATTGAAGGGAGCCAGCAGGATGAATGAAAATGAAGTAAAACATCAGATAGAAGCGTATTGGAACGGAGGAATCTCAGTAAAATATAGAATGATAATGCATGACAAATTAGAATGGACAAATATCCCCTATGGGGGCTTGTGTATAAAATGTGGTTTGGTATGATAAAGAAAAATAAACGTCTATTAGATATGGTAGATGGAGGGAGGAAAATGTTATGCATATGGCGGATGCGCTGGTTGCTCCTGCAGTAGCGGGTACCATGTATGTTTGCTCGGCGGCAGCAGCAGCTTATTCAGTGAAAAAGGTAAGGATGGATTCAGACACAAAGAAAATTCCGGTGATGGGAGTCATGGGGGCATTTGTTTTTGCCACACAGATGATTAATTTTACCATTCCGGGTACAGGATCCAGCGGCCATTTATGCGGAGGAATGCTGTTGTCAGCTTTGTTAGGCCCTTATGCAGGTTTCCTGACTATGATCGGTGTACTTCTGATTCAAGGCTTGCTGTTTGCGGATGGTGGACTTCTGGCTCTGGGCTGCAATATCTGGAACATGGCATTTTATGGATGTTTTATTGGTTCGCTCCTGATATGGAAACCTATCATGAAAAATGGAATGTCAAAGGCGAAGATTGTTTTAGCCTCTGTCCTTGGATGTATGGTTACATTGCAGCTGGGTGCTTTCAGTGTTACATTGGAGACTTTGGCATCGGGTATTACAGATTTGCCGTTTGCCACTTTTGTGGGGACGATGCAGCCGATCCATCTTGCCATTGGGCTGGTAGAAGGATTGATCACAGCAGCGGTACTTGTGTTTGTATATGAAGCAAGACCGGAGCTTTTGTTTAGCAGTACAAAAGCAGAGGCAAAAGAAGGAAGGTTTACTTTCAAAAAAACGATAGCAATCCTTGCTGTGGCAGCAGCATTTATCGGAGGTATTTTATCTCTGGTTGCATCCTCTTATCCGGATGGGTTGGAATGGTCTATTGAAAGATTAACAGGGTCAACGGAAATCGAAAGTGCAGCAACTGGCGTTTATCAGACTGCAGGAGCCATTCAGGAGGTTACTTCGATTCTCCCGGATTATGCTTTTAAAGGATCTGATACAGTATTGGGTACTACTTTCTCAGGTATTGTTGGAAGCCTGATTGTTCTTGCAGTCTGTGTTGGAGCGTGCTATCTGTTTAAATTTTTCAGGAAGAATAAACAGGCATAAACAGGTTTGAACATCCAATTTATGAAATATATCATACGGATACCTTAGCCTCGAGAGACCAGTGGATGGATAATATTCATCCACTGGTTAAGTATGTATTTATTATTGGATGATGTTAATGTCAAAAGATGCCGGTTTGTCTGCAAAGGAGGGAAAATGATATGCTTGATACGAAAGAGGTACAGTGTTTTGTGGCCTGTGCGCAGACAGGTTCATTCAGCAGGGCAGCGGAAGCACTGTATACTACTCAGTCAAGCGTCAGCAAGATCATAAAAGCAATGGAAGAAAAAATGGGAATCATCCTCTTTGCCCGGCTGTCGAAAGGAATCAGGATGACTCCAGAGGCGGAGCAGATATATCCATATGCGCTTTTAGTTCTGGAAAATCTGGATAGAATACAGTTTTTGGATGAAAATAAAACAGCAGATACATTATCTATATCCTGTAATCCGAGCTCCTGGTTTGCAGATAATTTTGTCAAGTTTTATGAACTGAAACAGAAGGAGAATATTCATTATCAGATCCATTCTGC
>JALFIB010000041.1 GCA_022776305.1 Lachnospiraceae bacterium | reverse complement strand
GTAGCTCTGAAACACAAACCCTATGGTATGATTGCGGTAAGAATCCCAGTCCCTGTCCCTATATTTTTTTGTTGAAATCCCATTGATGATCAGATCACCACTGTCATAGCGGTCAAGACCGCCGATAATATTCAACAGCGTAGTCTTTCCCGAACCGCTGGGGCCAAGAATCGCCACAAATTCATTTTCACGAAGGTTCAAGCTGACTCCATCCAGCGCTTTCTGCACAAAATTACCGGTTTTATACTGTTTATAAATCTGCTTGACCTGAAGCATATTCGCCACTCCTTTTACACTTTACGAGCCACCGTCTGTCTCATTGAAACATACTATACCCAATCTCACCTGTCGTGTAAAGAGGTTATCTCAGGACCGATACCTTATTTTATCCTGTTTTTTCCAACTTTTTCGCACTGCTTATGGTGCAATGCAATAGTCTGAACTGTTACATGGCATTTCTTTTCTACGGATTCTTTTTGTACATTCAATCTCGCCTCATATCTCCCCACAAGAATCAGGTCACTGCATTTTCCTGTTTGAATATCTGCAAAGCAAGTTCCAACCCCGCCGTATGACCCGGTAATAATCGCCATTATACTTTTCTATGTTTTTGACATATGTTATTTATATTATTGACATATGTCATTTATACTGTATAATGTGATTAGAAATTTACCGTTGGCAAGGAGGTTCCGATCGTATGCCCAGACCCCGAAAATGCAGACATGTCTGCCATTTTCCCCAGACACTTGCTTTTATTCCCTTAGGAGATCATGACAAACAGGATGCGGTCATTTTATCTGTTGACGAGTACGAAGCCATCCGATTGATTGATAAAGAAGGATTTTCCCAAGAGCAATGCAGTGAATCTATGAAAGTAGCCCGCACCACAGTGCAGCAGATCTATACAAATGCCCGGAAAAAGCTGGCTGATGCTCTGGTAGATGGCATGCCGATACGCATTGAAGGAGGAGACTACCGGCTCTGTAACGGAACAAACACTTCCTATGTATGCGGAAATTGTTTCAAACGTAAATTAAATGAACAATATGGAAAAGCGAAAGGAGAACATATTATGAGAATTGCGGCAACATACGAAAACGGCCAGATTTTTCAGCATTTCGGCCACACAGAACAGTTTAAGGTCTATGATATTGAAGATGGAAAGATCATCTCATCTGAAGTAGTAAGTACAAACGGCAGCGGCCACGGTGCTTTGGCAGGTGTTCTGAACGCGCTGAATATTGATGTTCTGATCTGCGGCGGTATCGGAGGCGGTGCCCGTCAGGCCCTTGACGCTGCAGGGATCAAGCTGTACGGCGGTGTTTCCGGAGACGCAGACCAGGCAGTGGAAGCACTTCTTGCAGGCAGCTTAAACTTCGATCCGGATGTCCGGTGCAGCCACCACGGAGACCACCATCACGGCGGGAACTGCGGAGAACACAGCTGCGGAGAACATCACTGCGGCGAATAACTGTAAAAAACTGCGGCAAATAATCGTGGGAAACTGTAACTTTTCTTCAGCCATTTTTCGAGTCATTTTTCGTAACAAAATGATTTCCGGTTCTTGTATTTTGACTATGTCGGTACTATAATAATTCTGCAAATATGGGCAAGGCTGCTGCAAGATTTTCAAATAGTATTATGCGCAGCCTCTCAGATATTGTACTATTACATAACACATAAAACGGGAGGCAAATTTATGTTAGACAAAAAAGTAGTAGAATTACTGAATCAGCAGGTAAACAAAGAGTTCTATTCCGCATACTTATATCTTGATTTTTCAAATTATTATTATGATCAGGGCTTAGACGGATTCGGCAACTGGTACAAGATCCAGGCTCAGGAAGAGCGTGACCATGCTATGTTGTTTATGCAGTATATGCAGAACAACGGTGAAAAAGTGGTTCTGGATGCCATTGCAAAACCGGGTGTTGAACTTGCAAGTGCAAAAGCTGTCCTTGCAGAAGGTTTAAAACATGAGCAGTACGTTACAAGCCTGATCCACGCTATTTACGATGTAGCTTACTCTGTAAAAGATTTCCGCACCATGCAGTTCCTTGATTGGTTCGTAAAAGAACAGGGCGAGGAGGAGACAAACGCAGACAATCTTATAAAGAAATTTGAACTGTTCGGTGATGACCCGAAGAGCCTTTACATGCTGGACAGTGAGCTGGGCGCAAGAGTATACTCTGCTCCGTCTCTGGTTTTATAAATTATGAATCCGGACAAAATCATCTGCTCTTGTTATAAAGTTACAAAAGGTGATGTGGCCAAAGCCGTAAAAAACGGAGCCACTTCTTTCAAAGAAGTAAAAAGCATGACAAAAGCAGGAAAAGCATGTGGAAAATGTAAGAAAAAGGTAAAAAAACTTACAAAGAAGCTTTTAAAAGATTGAGCTTTAAAGATTATACTTTAAAAGGTCATTGCAGGATATGAGGAATCCAGAGGGAGTGTCGCAAAATAACTGATGAGGCAGTTCAAATAACTCATCGGTAGTGTACAAGCGAGGCTCCCTTTTTTTAGAGTGTTACTCGTAGTTATACAAGCGAGTAAATCAGTTATTTTGCGGCACTCCCCCATTTTTTATATTTCTGGTACAAGATATTTATGTCAAATATCCCTTATATCCGGTATATCCTATTCCCCTTCTCTTAGCCTCTCTACGATGCTGTGTTTTTGAAGCTGCCTGAAAGAAAGGAGAGGTGTCAATATGGCTGCGGCTGCCAGAATGGGAACCATGACTACAAAAGGCAGGATCTGGAACCTGTATTCAAAAAACATGATGACTTTGTTCAATGCCTGCAGGATCGCCCGTGAAAAAATGCTGCCAATACACAAACTGGCTGCACCGGCAATCCCCACGTAACTGATTCCTTCCCAGATCAGCATTTTCTGAAGCTGTGCCTTTGTCATTCCGATGCTCTGGAGCATGGCAAATTCATATTTTCGCGCAAGAATACCGGTAAATACTGCATTGATAAAATTCAAGATCCCAATGAATGCAATGACGCCTGCGAGGGATATTCCGATGGTACCGATCACGTTTGTCATCCCGGAAAATTCTTTTTTTAAGGAATTCTTCGAAGCGTAACCCATATATAAACATTCCTTCTCTGTGTAATCTTTTACCGCCGATTCAACATCTTCCAAAGAATCCGGCTCTACTTTATAAGATTTCGCAAAACAAATATTGTTTACTCCCACACCATGGGATAATTCTTTCAGTGGGAGCACGGCATCCATAGTGTTGCGGGCATACCGGTGGATATCCATACTGTAGGGAAGGTCGATGATTGCCATCACTTCATATTCTTTTTCTGTAAGATTGTCATACCAGACATTTAAGATTTCCCCATTTTCGTTTTTTTCTTCATGTATGTTGGATGCTTCCGTGATACTGCTCATGTTGAGCTTATTGCCCGGATGGTAGATACTGTCTGATGCATCAAGCTCTTCTGATGCCCGTATTCTCGTGAGAAGCACATAATTGCCGTTCTGGAACTTCTCAATATCTAGTTTTCCGTCCAGAACTTTCACATTTTCCAGCAGGCTGTCCGTATATCCATAAACGTATCCATCCAGAAGGCCGTCCTGTTCCATTACCTGTTGGTACCGGTAATCATCATACTCACTGTGTTCTAGCTTTTCTTCTTCATACAGCTTTTGAAACCGTGCTTTTCCGGTCTCATCCAATTTTACCGAAGTGCCAAAACCCACCCACATTTCATTTGCTTCTTGAATCCCTTTCTGGCCATCTGCGAGGCTGACAAGACCCGGATCCAGTTCATAATCGCTGTCCCGAGAACTGCTGCTGAAAAGATTTACGCTTCCGATCATGATGTCCCCTGCAATCCTCTGCTCTAAAAATCGGTCAATACGGAAACTCCCCACACCCGTCATCACAAGGGTGAGCAGGATCATGCTAAGAGAAATGGCCGCCACTACCACGCCTGTCTTTCTCTTATTTCTCCCCAGATTCGCAAAAGCCATCCTCCGCACAGAAAAAGAATGCGTTTTCTTATCTCTGGACTTTTTCTTTGTAATCCCGCTTTTCTCCTTGCTTTTTGCTTTCTTGCGGAATATGCTGGAGCTTCCCGCTGCTCCTTCCGTATATTTCACAGCTTCCACCGGAGATACGCTTCCGGCGACCTTACCCGGTTTCCTGCAGCTTAAAAAGACAGTAAGAATAGAAAAAGCAGCCCCAAACACAAAAATGAAAGGATGGAACTTCAAAGAAACCGCTGCGTTTCCATAATCCATAAAACTCATCATAAAGGGAAGCATTACTTTCCCGATCCCATACCCCAGCAAAAGCCCCAAAGGTATCCCAATCAATGAAAGAATCATAGCTTGCCGCATAATAAGATGGCGCAGCTGCTTTTTTGTGGTCCCGATGGTTTTCAAAAGCCCGTAAAACCGGATATCACTCATAACAGAGATCTGGAAAATATTATAAATGATCAGGTAGCCCGTGAGCAGGATAACACAGACAGCCCCCGCTGCCATAGCCATGGAAAGAGGGTCTACCTGTTCCAAGCGATTCTCCATGTAAGCCCAGTTCACACCGTAATCCACATCCTTTTCCGGCTCATAGCCCGCATGTTCGATCACCGTCCTGACTTTTTCTTCAATATGGGAGGAATTATCAAAATAAAGATTAGCAGCCAAAAGCCCTACATTTGCATCTTCTGGATGCTCTTCACCCCATGCCTTAAAGTCGGCATCCGTAAGATCCCCCTTTAATTTCATCCAGAAAGCCTCCGAGACAAAGAGCTCGCTTGCATGGCTGATGGAATCTCCCTCATACCATCCGCTGACTGTAAATTCTTTTTCCACCTTTTTTCCCATAAACGGGATCACGAGGGTGATCTTTTCTCCCAGAGCGTGGGGAATCTTACATTCATCCATCACGAAGGTATCCACCACAATTTCATCTTCCGTATCAGGAAGGTGACCCTCCTCTAAAGTAATAAAATAATCTTTTAGACTCTTTTCCTCAGGAAGATACCGGACTTCCCCAGAGCGCTTTAAAATATTTTCCGCAACCCCGATCAGAATATTGTAATCACTGCGCTTAACCAGAGGATCCGATATGATTTTCTCGTACTGCTCCGCCGTTGCCCCTTTCAGACCCGCATGGGCACGTCCGCCTACCTCGCGCATGGTAGATTCTTCCGTCACCTGTATGACGCCTCCCAATAAGGAAAACACAGCGGTAAACAGCATTCCCGTCAGAATAATGGCAAGAACAGCAAATAGATTTCTTGTCCTGTTATGTCGTAAGCTTCTGGAAGACAGTTTTTTTACTGCCGCACCGTTATTATTTTTCATCCGGAACACCTCCCACGATCTTCCCATCCTCCACATGGATGACACGGTCACAGAGCTGTGCCAGTGCTTCGTTGTGGGTAATGATCACGATGGTCTGATGGAATCTTTCTCCCGTAAGCTTCAAAAGTCCCAGCACCTCCAACGTGGCACGGCTGTCAAGATTCCCTGTAGGTTCATCCGCCAGAATAATATTGGGCTTGCTCACCAGCGCCCTCGCAATGGCCACCCGCTGCTGCTGGCCGCCTGAAAGCTGGCTTGGAAGATTATTTCTTTTGCCAGCGATCCCCAGCGTCTGCAGAACATCCTCCACAAAATTTTTATCCGGTTTTCTCCCGTCCAACTCCACAGGCAGTACAATGTTTTCATAGACATTCAAAATAGGCACAAGGTTGTAGCTTTGAAATACAAACCCGATCTTTCTCCTGCGAAATATGGTCAGTTCCGTCTCATTCAGTTGAAAGATATCCTTTCCGCCCACCAATACTTTCCCCGAAGTGGGATAATCCAATCCTCCCAGCATATGGAGCAGCGTACTTTTCCCGGAGCCGGAAGCTCCCACAACAGCAACCAGTTCCCCCTCTTCCACGCTCAGTGTAACACCGTCAAGGGCTTTCACCTGATTTGCACCGCTGCCGTAATATTTTTTCAAATCCTGTGTTTCCAGTATTTTCATGTCATACCTCCCAAATTTCTTAAATAAATACGCTTCGGATACGCTTGCATCTCAGCCATAGATCAATCAGACACTTTTTTTGCGTCGGATGCATTTTGCGAAACTAAAAGCTGCCATAAAAAACTCCAAATGGAATACAAATGGAGTATTTCCTATGACAGCTACATTTTAACAGCAAAGCCTTACAGGGCTATGACAATCCTTGTGAAAAATTATGACAGTTTTGTAAGAAAAAACGGAAACAGCTTCCCTCTCCTGATTTTGACGCGACCGTGATGTACCCCTGTTCACTTTGGAGGATCAACTGGGCAAGGTAAAGTCCAAGCCCTGTTCCTTCTTCCGCTCCGGCCTGCCGGCCCCGGTAAAAGCGCTGGAAAATCTTATTGTATTCCTGCTCCGGTATCCCCATTCCGTGGTCCTTCACCGAGATACAACTGTAGAGTTCCATTCGCTCGATCCCTATTTCAATCCTACTTCCCACCGGCGAATACTTCACTGCATTTTCCAACACATTCACCAGAGCCTCCGCCGTCCATTTAGGATTATGGTAAAGCTTAAAATCTTCAAATTCCTCCACGATTAGTTCGATCTGCTTTTTCGCAGCCTGCGCATATACAGCCCCCACCGCTTTGGCGATCGTCGGCTTCACCTCGATGTCCTCTGCTTCAAAATGGATGATCCCGTTTTCCAGTCTGGAGGCTTTTAAAAGATCCTGCATCAGCCACTGCATTCTTGTAGCCTGCGCTTTCGCATGTCCCAAAAATTCTGCCTGTCTCTCTTTGGACAATTCATTTGACTCCAAAAGTTCCATGTCCATAACAATATTGGCAAGGGGCGTTTTTAACTGGTGGGAAAGATCGGAGATAAGCTCCATCACCTGATTTTTTTCCTTCTTTGCCTGTTCCTCCTGCCAAACTGCCCTGCCAAGAACCTGCCTCATTTCACTGACCAGTCTGGATTCTCTTGTTTCCTGAACATCTAAAGTATCAATCTTTCCAGTCATTTCTCTTTGAACATCGTTTTTTCCATCTGTTCCCCTTTGGATATCAGCCTTTTCATCTGTCCTCCTCTGGGCATCTGTCTTTCCATCTGGCCTCCTCTGGGCATCCGTCTTTCCATCTGGCCCCTTTTGAAACTGTTCCAGAATGCGATCCAGCTTACACCACTGGCGGAAAAACCAGACTGCCCAGACTGCAAGAATGGACAGGCAGACCGCAAGAGCGATCCCCAAAACCAAACACCATTGTCTATCACTCATAACTGCTCCTATTTTAAATATCTCATCCTATGTACCGCTTCTTTTTTCTCACAGGCGCTCCTCCCACAGGTATCCCATCCCGTGAACTGTTTTGATTTTATCCTCCCCCAGCTTTTTCCGCAATCGGCTGATATTCACCGGAAGGGTATTTTCTTCCACGTAGTTTCCATCCTCATCCCAGATGTGCTGCAAGATCTGCTCTTTTAATAGGACTTGATTCTTATTTTCCAGAAAATATTGCAAAAGGCGGAATTCCGTCATGCTAAGGTCAAGCTCCTGCCCTCCCTTATATACCCGCAAGTTTTTCGTATGCAAGCGAATAGCGCCGGAGGCTAGCTCACATTCCTGCTGCCGGTTTTTTCTGCCTTTCCCATGTTTCTCCAAAATCTTTTCCAGCCTGATCTTCAAAACGGCGACAGAAAAAGGCTTCGTCACGTAATCATCAGCCCCGCACTGAAGCCCCATGATCTCATCCACTTCCATATCCCTTGCAGTGAGCATCAGCACAGGCAGGTCAGAGCGTTCACGGATCCTTTGGCAAAGCTGGATCCCGTC
>JALFIB010000016.1 GCA_022776305.1 Lachnospiraceae bacterium | reverse complement strand
TATTCTTTTCCCCAGAGAAGCTTTAACTTCCTTCCCATAATCACATTGGTCTGTTCTTTATTGAGATTCAGTGTGATACTGGTCATTCCTGTAATCTCAGAAAGCTTCTTGACCAGCTCTTCTGATGACGGCAGGCTGTCGCCGTTTACAATGATGCAGACCATCACTTCACCGCTCTTAAAACCGACTCGGGTCATCACATGGCGCACAAGCCCTTTTCCTGTCTTTTCATCATAGGCGGAAATTTTGTGACGTTCCATGTGCTTGAGGACGATTTCAAGTATCTTCTGATTGATCTCGCTTCCCAGCAAACAATCTTTACATTCGATGATGGAATGTGTCCTTCCTGCATAAAACCCTGCGATCAGTTTTCCGTTTTTATCCGTTCCAATGGGAAACTGTGCTTTGTTGCGGTAACGGAAAGGTACCTCCATCCCAATGATCTTCTCCATGGGAATCTCCTGAAACTTACCGATCCGCTGCAAATTCCCACGCACTTTGTTTTCCTTGAACCGCAGCTGTGCCTCATAATCCATGGCTTGGATCTGGCATCCGCCGCACTGCTTTGCAACTGGGCACGGTGCATCCACGCGGTCGGGGCTTGGCGAAAGAAGGCGCACCAGCCTTGCATATCCGTACGTCTTTTTCATTTTCATCACTTTGACTTCTGCCACATCGCCAATCACAGTGTCTTTTACAAAAAGAGCCAGGCCATCACTTCGCCCGACTCCCAGTCCTTCACTGCTCATGTCCTCAATGGTTACTTTTACAATATCATCTTTCTTCATAACCGCTCCCGTTTTTACCCATTTTGGTCATCTATTCTTTTCATCTTTCATGCAGTTTCTAAAATTCCGTACTTTTCCGAAGATTCGTTTCAAACAGCCGATTGTAACCAAGCCAGTCATGATTATCACCTGCGCTCTTCAATACTTCGCGCATAGTCTCCATCTTTGCATCTGTATTATCGGCATAGTTAAGTGCCATAGCCTCAGCCAATGCCGGCTTTTTCGGTGAACCGTACTCCAGTTCCCCGTGATGGGCCAGAATACAATGCTGCAGCTCGCTGATCAGTTTTTTCGGGAAGTTCTTAATGTGACGGCATCCAAAGCCTACCAGCTCACATCCCATCACAATATGGCCCAGCAGCTGTCCGTCGTCGGTATAATCATTCTCCGGAAAATTTGAAATTTCCTTTAGTTTTCCAACATCATGGAACAACGCTGACGTAAAAAGTAAGTCTTTGTTCAGGAAAGGATACTGCTGCACGTAAAAAGCACATAATTTTACAACTCCAAGGGTGTGTTCCAGAAGCCCTCCCACAAAACTATGGTGTACCGTCTTTGCAGCTGAATGTTTCTTGAAAGCCTCAATAAATGGCTCATTATCTTTAAAATACATCTGGATCAGTTTCTGAAGATAGGGGTTTTCCACCTGCTCCATATATCCCATCAGTTCTTCAAACATCTGGTCAATATTTTTTTCACTGACAGGAAGGTAGTCTGCTGCGACATATTCTGTCTCATCCGCTTTACGGGCACGCTTAATACTCATCTGCAGCGTCCCCTGAAAGCAAGTAACATCACCTGTGACAAATACGTAATCCAAAGCGTCAAACTCTTCGATACCTGATGAGTTTGGATCCCATATCTTCGCATCAATGGTACCTGTCTTGTCCTGCAGGATCACGTTCTCGTACATCTTGCCGTTTTTCGCGGTAGCTGCCTGCTTGTATTTGCACAAATAAATATCGTTTATCTTATCGCCTTCATGGAATGATTCAATATATCTCATAGCTTCCTCCCGTCCGATCATTTGGTCTTTTACATTGTATATGCTTCATTTTCTTTAAGCAATACCATTTTGTCAGTTCCTGCATCATAGCTGATCGTACTCTTATCTACCACTTTTTGGTTTTGATTATCATACACTAGAATATTAATACCTGCGTTGGAAAATGTATAGTCCTCAAAATCAACTTCTATCTTTATATTATCAACAGTATAAGAGCTGAAAAGGGAATAGTGGGTTCCATCGGATAAGTATTCCGAATACCTCAGGCTGCCAGAAGAAGCTCTCTCGTACGCACAAACCCCGCCGTTTACTTCACATACGAATGCAGCTCCGTTTAAACTATTGATGTCTGTAACAACATCAAATGACTCCAAAGTATCTATCAAGTCCTGACTGCTCAGACTTGTAAAATCCGCTGTAGTCTGTATCAGGATATCGTACCTCTCATTCTCCAAATACTGCAGATACTCTGCAGTATCCTCACACCGCTGCAGCTTACTGTCTTCCAGTCTCTCACAGTATTGCTTATAATTCATCTCATCATATCCCGCTAAATTTCTAAAATCTGTAAGCTCATACTTCTCCGCCAAATATGCGCCAAGATAATCCGAAAGCTTTACTGCACCGTCAATGTTAAGGTGCTTTATATCCATAAAGTCTTTGCCAGCATCCAAACCCACTGCTTCAAGCATTTCTTTTGATGAAAAATCGAGAAACTCAATACCGTTTTCTTCAGCATATGCCTGCACCTGCTGATGCTTTGTAACACTCCAATCATAACGCGGAGTTTTTATTAAAACAAGACTAATTCCTTTTTCTTCACAAAACGCAACAATTTTATTCATATAAGAGAGCTCTTCACTGCTCATTACAAGATCTTCATCGAGTTCATCATTATCGTATGCCATCCGTTCAAAATCCACTGAAACCGTATCAGAATACAATACATTTCCTCGGAATACCGGCTGATCCGCAGTATCTGCAAAATCCGCTTCTGTTAAATCATCCCATCTTGAATGGTATTTGGAGATTTTAAAAATATAACTGAAAAATGGATCTGAATTGGAGTGCAGTTTACAATGTTCATAGATTGCCTGAATCTTATCAAAAGACAGCCTCATATTGTCGAGTGCCTGATGGTAACGAGCTTCTTTTACCCCATTATAGTACAAGCCAGACACATCGACGAGGGCTACTTTTAACTTCTGTGTTTTATAACACTCTTTCAACCAAGTGTATGTCATAAGCATAGGCTGGTTTGCAGTACCAAGTGTATATGCTGAAATCCCATAGTCTTTATACATTTCCATGCCTGAAATACCAAGAGTTACCTGACTGCTCCCAAAAAAGCCAACTTCCACACTATTTTCATCCAGATTATAGAATTCTATTGGCACAACGCTCTCGTAACAAAACAGCTGCCACTTATTGATAAACACTTCCGTCAAGTATGATACACTTACCAAAAGAACCAACAGGAATCCTGCCACTTTACATATTTGCTTCTTATTCATAAATATCCCCTAAAATACAAATCCATACGGCATCCCTTCAAAGCTCCAATTTAATATGCCATGTACACAAAGGATGACGCATTATACCCCGGTCCGTAAATTCCAAAAACAAGCACTGCCAGCACACCGGCCAGATAGAGGATCCAGCGGAACACCAGCCCCTGCCGGGCGATGGCTTCCCGAATAGATGTTTTCTGCTGGTACCATCCCACTACACCA
>JALFIB010000239.1 GCA_022776305.1 Lachnospiraceae bacterium | reverse complement strand
CGATAAAAGAGAATGAAATTTAAAAGTATGAGAAAGGCGGGCAGACAATGACACCAAAAGAAACATTAATTCGGGTAATGCACCACGAAGAAACGGACCAAGTACCCTGGGTGCCCTTTGCAGGAGTCCATGCAGGGCATTTGTTGGGATATGATGCCACAGAAATCCTTCAAGATGAAGAAAAATTGTTTCAATCCCTGATGGAGGTAAATAAGTTGTATAGGCCAT
The DNA here is from genome assembly GCA_022776305.1 of Lachnospiraceae bacterium. Taxonomy (GTDB): domain Bacteria; phylum Bacillota; class Clostridia; order Lachnospirales; family Lachnospiraceae; genus Choladousia. The sequence continues at coordinate 12,925 of JALFIB010000239.1, read as the reverse complement.
CGGGCCAGCCTGTGATATTTGACCTGCAAGTGGAGGCAGAATGTCTGGGATGTGAGCTCCGCTGGGCCAAAGATGCCCCGCCCTCTGTTTCAAAACATCCCCTTGAAGGAACGGAAGAATTGACCACACCCTGCTACTGTACGCTTCCTACGAAAGAATCGGGACGTATTCCCATGATCCTCCGTGTGATGAGGCGGATGAAAGAAGCAGTTGGTGATACCACAGCTTTGTACGGACTGATCTGTGGTCCTTTTACTCTGGCGACCCATCTGCGTGGAAACGATATTTTTATGGATATGTATGACGATGAGGATGCAGTGGCAGAATTTCTGGACTATTGCAATGCTGTAGCGAAAAAGATGGCAGAATACTATATTGAAGCAGGAATGGATGTGATCGCAGTGGTGGATCCACTGATCTCCCAGATCTCGTCTGACCACTTTGAGCAGTTTATGCATAAGCCTTTTTCAGAATTGTTTGCCCATATCCGCAGTCTGGGCGCGTTGTCTTCTTTCTTCGTTTGCGGCGATGCCACAAGAAATATTGAAGTAATGTGCAAAACAGGACCGGATGCTGTTTCTATTGATGAGAACGTGGACATTCTGGCTGCAAAAAGGATAACAGATCAATATAATATTGCCATCGGCGGAAACATTCCTCTCACTACCGTTATGCTTCACGGCAACCAGCAGGATAATATGAAGTTTGTGGTTGAACTCCTTGACCGTATTGATGATAAGAAGAATTTTATCCTGTCACCGGGATGTGACATGCCTTATGCGGTGCCGGTAGAAAATGTGATCGGTGTAGCGCAGGCCCTTTATGAGACAGATTCTGTCCGGGAAATGTTGAAAAACTATGTGGCAGAGGATGATACGATCGATGTGGAGCTTCCGGATTATGAGCATTTAAAGAAGCCTTTGATGGAAGTATTTACCTTGGATTCCGCAACCTGTGCTGCATGTACTTACATGATGGGGGCAGCCAATGAAGCCAAGGAAACCTTTGGCGATGCGATTGATATGGTAGAGTATAAATTTACAGTGAAAGAAAATATTGCCAGATGTAAAAAGATGGGCGTGCCAAATCTTCCATCTATCTATATCAATGGAAAATTGAAATTCCGCTCTCTTGTGCCTTCCAAAGAAGAACTGGAGGCCGCCATCAGGGAAGTCATGTGATGAGCCGGCTGTATCTGATTACCGGTTTTCTGGGGGCAGGGAAAACTACTTTTTTAAAACAATTTATCCATTTATTCCATGACAGCCGGATCCATATCATAGTAAATGAATTTGGAAAAGAAGGAATTGACGGGGAATTGATGAGCAGTCTGGGGATCGCTTTGGATGAGATCATCAATGGCTCCATTTTCTGCACTTGCCGTCTGGATAAGTTTGAAGAAGTTTTGCAGAGGACATTATCTCAGAATCCTGACGTGATCGTGGTGGAAGCTTCCGGCCTGTCCGATCCCACCAATGTGAGGAAGATCCTGAACCAGAGAGAAAAGTTTAAAAATGTGGAATATCAGGGCTGTATCTGTCTGGTGGATGCAAAACAATTCCTGAAGGTATACCATACGGCTTCTGTGGTAAAAAAGCAATTAAACGTCAGTGACCTACTTCTGTTGAATAAGATCGATCTGACGGAGCAGGAACAGATTTTGAAAGTGAAACAGGCGCTGCAGGGACAGCGCCCCGATCTTCCCATCTATGAAACCTCCTTCGGGCAGTTTCAAGAAGAATGGCTGGGCCGTCTGGATCCTGCCAACACAAAGGAGGACACACCATTGTTTCAGACGGCGGATATCACTTTGCGGAAATACCTTCTTTCCATCAAAAAAGAAGTTAATCTGGCAGAACTGCAAGGTTTTTTAAAGATGATTCTGGAAGACACTTACCGGATCAAAGGATTTGTTTATACCGGGGGCAACAAGTACCTTGTCAGCGGTGTGGGAAACCTGCTGGAGGTGACTTTGTACCACGAGAATACGGAAAAAACAGACCTTCTGGTAGTACTCTCCGGGGCAGGGATGCCTGTGAAGCGAGCCATAAAGACTGCAATGGAATGGTACCCGGGCGTGGTGGAAAGAATTGAATAAAAGAAAAGTGTGCTTCCTGTCGATCTACAGAGACGTGAAGCACACTTTTTTTACGGAAATTGCTTTATTTTTGCCGGAACTGCTTCGGTTTTACCGGAACTGTTTTGGCGTTAGGCCGGTATATTTTTTGAAAACTTTTGAGAAGTAACTTTGATCTTCAAAACCCACGGCCACGGCGATATCGATGATGGAGAAATCCGTGTTAGCCAGAAGACGCTTGCTCTCTTCGATCCGGACCATATTCAGGTACTCTTTGAAAGAAGAGCCTGTGGACTGCTTAAAAAGGCTGGAAAAGTAGGAAGGATGCAGGTGTACGTGTGCCGCTACGGCTTCCAGAGTCAGAGGGGTGCTGAAATACTCGGATATATAAAGCATGGCCTTTTTCACAATTTCATTGTTTTTGGTAGGAATGGTGTTGAACATGCTTTCAGAAAATGCTTCCACGATCTCCTGCAGTTTTTGGCATAGGATCTCCTGAGAATTGATTTTTGTCAGGTTCTGTAGAAACTGGTTGTTCAGTTTCAACACCGTGTCTGTGGAGGCGCCGCCCTCGATGGCTGTTCTGGACAGCAAGGAACAAAGCTCGATGGCCCTTGCCTTCACGATCTCAAGGCTGCTGCCTCCGGAGAAGAGCACGTAGCCTAAGAGGTCATTGAGAATGGCGTTTGCTTCGCGGCTGTCACCCAGCTTTACTTTATTTAGAAGTTCTTTTTCTTTTTCATAAGGATAAGAATCCGTTTGTATATTTTCCTCTTTATACCTTTGGATGGATTCATTGATGCGAGATTGCTGAAGAAGCTTCTGGTTATTGAGCAGCAATTCCTTTTTACTTTCTGCAATCAAATTTGAAAACAAGTAAAAGAGAAGATGGCTGATATGGTTTACCTTTGCAGGAGGTATCACCGGCAAAGTGTTTGACTCATCGTAAAGCTCCAGGGCATCGTTGGTGGAGATATGGTATCTTTTCGTGATGGTGGAGATCAAGATAGAATCCGGATTATCCATCAAAAACGGTCCGACCAAAATAGAACCAAGAAAAGTCTGTTTGGTGATCAGAGGAAAAACAATGTGGTTCAGTTCTGCATGGCAGGAGAAAATATAGGCTTCCCCCAGGGAAACTGCTTTTTTGCTGGCAGAAACATGCATTTTTACACAGGTATCATCAGGCGGGAGATGCTTTTGAAAGACTCTGCAGAAACTGGAATGCCGGCCCTTTTCCACTAGGATCTCACCGTGCTCATTGATGATCTGGATGGGAAGCTGGATACAGGAATAAAAAGTTTCGCACATGGCATCCAAAGTTTCTTCCGGTACAATGGTGTAAAGTAAAGCTTTCATAGCGTTCTCCTTTCTGCGAAATATGGATTTATTATAACACATTTCTGGAAAAAGGAGAGATTTTGTACAAAGATAATAAATTTCTTCCAATAATCTTAAAATATTACCGAAAAAGAAAAGAGCAGGTATTCTATAATTAGAATAGATAACGACGTCAGGAGACGAAAGACGCTCTAGAGAATATTTTGTATTTCGCACTCCTGTAATTCCGGCATCAAGCAAAAAATGGGAGGTTTTAGTATGAGTTTAATTCAGGAAATTTCTGAGTGTCTTCAAAAAGGAAAAGCGAAAAATGTGAAAGCGCTGGTGCAGCAGGCATTGGATGAGAATCTGGATCCGAAAGAGATATTAAATGAGGGGCTTTTGGACGGGATGATGGCGATCGGAACAAAATTCAAAAATAATGAAGTGTTTGTTCCGGAAGTACTTGTGGCAGCAAGGGCGATGAATGCAGGACTGTCAATTTTGGAGCCGAAGCTGATCGAAGTGGGCAATGAGCCGGTGGGAAAAGCTGTCATCGGAACTGTAAAAGGTGACTTACATGATATCGGAAAAAATCTGGTGGTGATGATGCTGAAAGGAGCCGGATTTGAGATCTATGATCTGGGAGTAGATGTGGAACCGGCGAAATACATTGATAAGGCGGAAGAAGTAGGGGCTGATATTATTTGTATGTCTGCATTGCTTACCACTACGATGCCAAGCATGAAAGATTGTCTGGAACAGTTGGAGGAACGAAATCTGCGTGACAAGTATATTGTCATGGTAGGGGGAGCACCGGTAAATGAAAGCTTTGCACAGAAGATCGGTGCAGATTACTATACGCCGGATGCAGCCAGTGCAGCAGAGACAGCAAGAGAAGCTGTGATGAAAAAAAGAGCGTGAAATATAAAGTCATGAAAATAACAGAATTTCATATTGAATTATCGAAAAAAAATGTTTTGTCATTCCTTGATGTAGATGAAAACTCAGACTTATATGAAGAAATTTCATGTGAATTTGAAGAAATGTTACCGCGGGCTTATGAGCTGATTAAGCCAGCGGTACTTTTGGCATTTGGAGATATCAGTGATTACGGTATCCGGAAGGACGGGGAAACTGTAGAGACGGCTCTTTATGGGATTAATACAGTGGGAGCCGGTTTAAGCGAATGGTCGACCGAACTATTTGCAGAAGGGGATTACCTAAAAGGGATGCTTGCTGATGCCATGGCGGATGATTACCTGTTCCAGATCGATCAGGCAGTCCAAACTGCTGTAGTGGAAATGTGCAAAAAAAACGGGTACGGGATCATCCGAAGGCTGGAAGCGCCTCAGGATATTCCCATGAGTATCCAGAAAAGGGCTTTCGATGCCACCGGTGCCGGGAAGGAACTTGGACTAAAAATAAAGGAAAGCTATATGTATGATCCTGTAAAGACGGTCTGCCAGGTGTACCTTTTAGACCGGGATACTTCACGTTTCCACAATGAGCATGACTGCAGCAAATGCAGCAACCTGACCTGCAAAATGAGAAAGATTCCGAAGGTATCCATCCTTTTAAAAATGAAAGGTCAGGAGCTTTGCATTACAGCAGAAAAAGGTAAAAGTTTGCTTCAGACATTGCAGGAGAAGAAAATCTTCCTTCCTGCAGTATGCGGAGGAAAAGGATCCTGCGGAAAATGCAGTGTCCGAGTGCTGGAGGATGCTGTGGTGCCCACAGAAGCAGACCGGAAATATTTCCGGGCAGAAGAACTGGAGGAAGGATATCGTCTGGCTTGCCGCTTTTATCCGGAAGAAGACTGCATCGTTGAGCTGGAAAACGAGAGAGAAGAAGACTTTTTTGTGGTAACGGACCATAAAAAAGAAGACATTTCTGGACTTGCAGACCACAAAAAAGAAGTAAATTCTTTTGGACTGCCAGACCACAAAGAAGAAGATGTATTTGAGACAGAAAGCCGGACCTTAGGATATGGAAATCGGGAAGCTGCTGATGCATCATATGGGATTGCGGTGGATATCGGTACCACCACCATAGCGATGCAGCTGCTAAAGCTGGAAAGCGGTGAGGTGGCAAATGTTTACACTGCAATCAATAAGCAGAGAGCCTTCGGTGCGGACGTGATCAGCAGGATCGAAGCCTCTAATTCCGGGCATGGCGAGGAATTAAAGCAGAGTATCCGTCAGGAACTTTTGAAGGGAATCGCAGAACTTATGAAGGGAAAAAAGGGAAGGATCCAAAGCATGGCCATCGGTGCAAACACGACGATGGTACATTTGCTGATGGGGTATTCCTGCAAAACTCTGGGCGTATCTCCCTTTACACCGGTGAATATTGATACCATCCATACTTCATTTTATGGGCTGTTTGGTGACATGCTTTCTTCGGATTTACAGGGCACTACTGCCTTTCGGGGACTTGGGGAACTGGAGGATTTTCCCATTATGGTCTGCCCGGGAATCTCCACTTATGTGGGAGGGGATATTCTGGCGGGAATGTACGCCATGGGCTTTGATAAAACAGAAGACATCCATGTGCTCATCGACCTTGGGACAAACGGGGAGATGGCCATTGGAAATAAGGAACATATTTTGGTAGCCTCTACTGCGGCAGGCCCTGCTTTTGAAGGAGGGAACATTATCTGCGGAACGGGAAGCATTCCCGGTGCCATCTGCAGTGTTTCCTTAATGGAAAACCAGACTGAGGTGAAGACCATTGGGGATCAAGCGCCTTTAGGAATCTGCGGTACCGGTGTCATCGATACCGTTTATGAACTGATGTGTGGGGAAATCATCGATGAGACCGGGCGCATGGAGGATCCGTATTTTGATGAGGGATTCCTTTTGGCGAAGGGAGAGCGGGGAAAAGAAATCCGCTTTTACCAAAAAGATGTGCGGGAGATCCAGCTTGCAAAGTCAGCTGTCCGTGCCGGCCTTGAAACGCTGGTTGCCAGATATGGAACCAGCTACGATAAAATTGGAAAAATCTACATAGCCGGCGGCTTCGGATATAAGATGGACATTCAAAAAGCAGTGGGGATCGGCCTTTTGCCGGAAGCATGTTTTGGCCGGGATCCTAAAATTGAAGCGGTGGGCAACAGCTGCTTAAGAGGTGTGGAAAAATGTTTGTTGGAAAAGGACGCGGTATCTGCATTGCAGGGGTTGAAAGCGCGTGCAGAGGAAGTTCATTTATCCCAAGATAAGCTTTTCCAGCAGCTGTATATGGAACATATGTATTTTGGAGATGAGGAGTAAACCGATACCTCTTGTTTGTTATATAGAAAACATGAACGGTCCTGTGAGCCGTGGCAGTGTGCGTTGCATGCTTTCACGGCTCATTCTTTATTTACCCGGCAGGCTTCTTATGGTAGAATGAATGCAAAGCTTCTTTTGAGCGGAAAAGGGGCGGGAGGTACAATATGGGAATGAAAGTTTTAATTGCGGACGATGAGGAAAAAATCTGCCAATTGATCGTCCATCTGGTGGACTGGGAGAGCCTTGATATGGAAGTTGTGGCTGTCACCCACAATGGGATCGAGGCACTGGAAGCAATCCGTAAATGGAAGCCGGACATCGCGATCACAGATATTCGTATGCCGGGGTATGATGGCCTTGAATTGATCCGGGCATCCAAGGAAGTCTTGCCACAGATGGAGTTTATTATTATCAGCGGGTATCGTCATTTTGAGTATGCACAGACTGCGATCCGGTTTGGGGTAAAGGATTACTTGCTGAAACCCATAAAAAAGGATGAACTTTATAATACATTGAAGCGCATGCGTGATACATATATGGAGCGTCATGAACGGCTGTCTCAGGAGGAGATGTTCCGCATTACCCTCCAGAACAATCTGGATAAGCTGCGGGGAGCTTTCTTTTCAGATATTTTGCTGCAGAAGCGGGTGGATTCCTCTGAGTTGGATATCGGACTGGTGAATAAAGAATACCATTTCCAATTCAAGCCGGGATGTTTTCAGGTTGAGGTGCTGAAAATTGACGGTGTGGATCCTAAGAGTGCAATGAATCAGGAATTTTTGCAGGAGAAGGTATTGGAGGCTTTTAACAGCCGGATCAAAGAGTACTGTTTCGACTCGGAAATCTGTCTGGAAAATTATTCCTGCTACGCTATTTTGAATTATCCAAAAGAAAACTGTAGGACGGTTCGCCGTGTGTTAAAACAAATTCTGGATTCGCTTTTGCTGCAGAACGATATATTTGAACATCTCCGAGTGACCATAGGCAGCGGAACGGTGGAAGGGGATATCACCAGAATCCATCGCTCCTTGAAAACGGCGGTTCTGGCCAGTGAGGAACGGCTTCTGAAAGGCACAAACCGTGTACTGGAGTACGAAGAAAACAAGGAAAATTCTTTTGCAGAAAGTAGTTTATTCTACGATTTTAACCAAAAGCTTACCGGGGCTTTGGAGAATCTGGATGAGGCAGGGGCGGCGAAGGCAATTATGGAACTTCAAAAGGAAATGCGTAATACGCCCTCTGTCCGAGGACATGATATCCTGCAGATGGCAAAAGAGATCATGCAGATTTATTTGTTTACAGCAAGGCAGAACAAATTTCCATTACATGAAGAAGAGGGGTTCTTTGAGGATTACGTGTTTGCCATTGACAGCATGAGCAGTGTGGATGAGATTTTTCAATATGCAAAAAAGGCGGTATGCAGTTCTTTCCGCGAAGTGATCCAGGCCAAGATGCAAGAAGACAACAAGCCGGTACGCCTTGCAAAGCAGTATATCAAACAGAATTACGGCAAGCCCATCACGTTGGAATTGGTCAGTGAACAGGTAGGATTTACGCCGGCATATTTCAGTACACTGTTTAAAAAGGAGACCGGATCTACATTTTCCGAATACCTTCTTGAGACAAGAATGGAAGCAGCGAAAGATATGTTGAAGGATACGAACCTGAGCGTTGCGGCGATCTGTGAACAGGTGGGCTACAGTGACAGCAAATATTTTACAAAAACGTTTACGCGAGAAACAGGGCTGAAGCCGAACCAATACAGGAAATTGTATTCATAGCAGCAGATGCCGGTGAATATGTGGAGAATGCGATGAAGAAGAAAGTTTATCTTGTTGACAGGGTGCATGTGATATTGTTTATTTTGTGGATCCTTTCTGCAATTTTGACGGTAGTGATGGCAATAGTAGGAAAAGACAGTATCATGATGCGCACGGCAGCTGCAATCAGCGCAGTAATTTTACTCCTTGGGTTATATGTTTTTGTAAAACTGGTGATCCATCCATTCAGGGAATTAAAGAAACGATACCGACTCGTTGCAGATGGATATTATAATGATACTCTTTTGGACTATGATGTGCAGATTGACCGGGATGTGGAACGGGCAGAAAAATCCATCTTAGCCCAGTTTGATAAGCGGGAGATCTTATCACTTTCAAAAAAACAGGCAGAGTATCTGGCCTTACAGAATCAGATCAATCCGCATTTTCTCTATAATACGCTGGAAGGGATCCGAAGCGAGGCAATCTTAGCCGGAATGGACAGTGTGGCAGAGATGACGGAGGCTCTGGCTACTTTTTTCCGCTACACTATTTCTAAAGTAGACCATTTGGTGACCTTGGAAGACGAGCTGGCTAATATTGAAAACTACTATGTGATCCAGCAGTACCGATTTGGGGACAGGTTGAGTTTATCTATCGAGTACGAGGATGATGATGAAATGGAATCTCTGGTTTGCATGATCCCCAAACTTACATTACAGCCCATTGTGGAGAATTCCATTTACCATGGACTGGAAGAAAAAATCGGAAACGGACACTTATCCATTAAGATATCAAAGACTCAGCAGCATCTTTTGATTATCGTATCGGATGATGGAGTAGGCATGGAGCAGGAGAAGCTGGAAGAACTGAATCGGAAGATGACTACGGCACCTGTGGAAGACGTACAGGTACGTGCGGAGAAGAAAGGCGGAATCGCCATTGTCAATGTAAATAACCGTATCAAGCTGCTTTTTGGTGAAGAATATGGCCTTTATTTTTATAGTACGCCGGGTGTAGGGACAGATGTGGAGATCACTTTGCCTATACTGACGGAAGACATGGCTGATATGGTTAAGCTGTAGGAGGGGAGGCAGGCAGATGAAAGAAGAGGCCTTTTCTATGAGCCACGTTACCACCGATGATTACGAAATGACGAATCTGGACAATATGACTATGCGCGTATATAAAGGTGAAATCGCAGGCCTGCTTCCGGTCAATGAGCAGGGCAGGAAGAAGCTGCTGGAAGTGATGCAGAATAATATTCCTCTGCACTACGGGAGAGTCTATGTGGAGGGGCAAATGGTGAACAGTTACTTGGAAAGCAGCCAGCGTCCAAATCAGGATACCAACCGTGTATACGTAATTTCCAGTAAGAACCGCCTCGTAAGGGATTTGACGGTATGTGACAATCTGTTTGTTTTAAGGAAAGGATTCCGCCAGTATATCCTTACCCCAAAGATCCTTGACCAACAGGCAGGCCTTCTGCTTTCACAGACCGGGTTTTCCATTGATCCCAATGAACTGGTGGACGAATTAAGTGAATTTGAACGGGTGGTGGTGGAACTTGTAAAGGCTGTACTGCAAAGAGCCAGGCTCATTGTTCTGGACGAGATCAGTGCCATTCTCAGCATGAGTGACATCCACAAGCTCATCCGTTTAATGCAGCACTATACAAAGCAGGGCTTTTCTTTTTTATATATTGGAAACCACCATGAAGAAGTGATCTCTCTTTGCGACCGGACGATGATCATGAAAAACGGAAGGATCATCAAGGTGGTGCAGGGACATGATATTTCAGACGAAGACGTGCTTCTGATAGCCGGTGCGGAAGGATATCCGGAGCTGTATCTCCAGACGGAGCATATGACGCTGCAGGAGAGGGAAGAACAAAGCCTGTCCTGTTTTGAGAGCGCATTGGAATTTAAAAACGTAGGCAGTACGTATCTGCAAGATTTAAGCTTTTCCGTGTATCCGGGAGAATGTGTGGTCCTTCTTGACCGAAATACGCCCTTTGAGGAAGAACTGAGAAAAATTCTGTTAGGCGAAGAGACGTGTTGGAATGGGGAGATCATTTGTGGGAAAAAACCTCTCACCCATGAAAAGCGGATCCATCCACTGGATGATTCCATAGGAGTGATTCAGGAATATGCTTATAAATCCATGGTATTTCCCCATTTGACCTTTTTGGAAAACCTGTGTATTATGGCAGATAGAAAGGTGAGTAATGTATTCCTTCAGAAAAATATCCGGAAAAGTGTGCGGAAAGAATATAAAGAAGTGTTTGGCGATATGTTAGATGAAACGGATATGCGCAATGTCTCAAAAGAAAACAAATATACCCTTGTCTATTATCGCTACTATATGCTGCGGCCGAAGGTAGTGTTTTGTATCCGTCCATTTTCCGGTGCGGATATGTACCTGCGCAGGCATATTTTGGAATTGATCCAGAGATTAAAACAGCGAGGCATTGCCGTAGTGATCTTAACTGCCTCACTCGCTGACTCTTACTTTGTGGCTGACCGCCTGTTGATGTTGGAGAGAGGAAAGTTGACGGGAGAATTCCATAAGGAAGAGTTTAAATATTTATGGGACGATCTTCTGCAAAACAAATGATTGTCCCCCTAAACCGAACGAAGCACCCCTATTTTTTCGAAAATAGGGGTGTTATACTTTTTTCAAGATAACAAATAGAGTAATCGTTCCGGGCAACATGAAAATCTACAGTATTCTGCAGGTTTGTACAGCCGGGGACGTTACAGTTTGGGAAAGGTAAAGCATATGGGAGATTATATTGTTGAACTGAAAAATGTAACAAAATCCTTTCCGGGTGTACTTGCCCTCGACAATGTCCAGTTCAATCTGAAAAGCGGCGAGGTTATGGCTCTTTTGGGTGAAAACGGAGCGGGCAAATCTACTCTGATGAAGATTTTAAGTGGTGTTTACACCAGAGATGCCGGCGAGATGAAGATTTTCGGGAAAGAAGTGGGGGATATGAACCCGAAGCTGGCACAGGAAATGGGCGTAGCCATCATCCATCAGGAATTAAATATGTGCCAGCATTTGACTGTTGCACAAAATATGTTTCTTGGAAGGGAGATCATCCGCGGGGGTCAGGTGGACAACAAGGCCATGAATGCAGAAGCCAAAAGGATTCTGGATGACCTGAACATTGACATGGATCCGGATACGGTAGTAGGAGACCTTGCAGTATCGAAGCAGCAGATGGTGGAGATTGCAAAAGCACTTTCCACAAATGCAAAGATCCTGATCATGGATGAGCCGACTTCCGCACTTACATCCAAAGAGATTGATGACCTGTTTGTCATTATCCGGAAACTGAAAGCAGATGGAAAGGGTATTGTCTATATTTCCCACCGTCTGGAAGAACTGCAGCACATTGTTGACCGCGTGACGATCATGCGTGACGGTAAATACATACTTACCAATGACTTTAAGGCGATGACCATGTCAGAGATCATTGCAAACATGGTAGGCCGTGAGATTAAAGAAAAGTTCCCGCGTATCTCCTGCAACAAAGGGAAAAAGATTCTGGAAGTAAAGAACCTGAATGCAGGCAGGATGGTAAGGGATATTAATTTTGAACTGTATGAAGGGGAGATCGTAGGATTTGCAGGACTGATGGGTGCAGGAAGAACAGAAACCACAAGAGCCATCTTTGGCGTGGATCCGAAAGACTCCGGTGAGATCATTCTGGACGGAAAACCTGTAAAAATTAATTGTCCTATGGATGCCATCAAGGCAGGTATTGTTCTCGCTCCGGAAGACCGAAAGAAAGACGGGCTTTGTACAAAGCTGAGTATCCGTGATAATATTGCCCTTCCGAATCTTGACATTCTCTGTGATAAATTGGGCGTTGTTAATCGTAAAAAAGAAAAAGAGATGTCAGATAAGGCTGTGTCAGACCTGATGATCAAACTTCCCAATGATCTTGTGGATGCAGGTTCCCTCTCCGGTGGTAACCAGCAGAAGGTCGTTGTAGGAAAATGGCTGGCAAGAAATTCAAGAGTGGTTATTTTTGATGAGCCGACCAGAGGTATCGATGTTGCTGCAAAGGTTGAGATCTATAACTTAATGAACCAGCTGAAAGCGCAGGGGATCGGCGTTATGTTTGTTTCTTCTGAAATGCCGGAAGTTATGGGAATCAGCGACCGTATCATCGTTATGTGCGACGGAAGGATCACCGGTGAATTGATGAGAGAAGACGCTACGCAGGACCAGATTCTTACGTATGCGACGAGATTTGAGAACAAAATAGGGTAATCGGAGGGATAAATCGTGGAAAAAGAAAAACAAAGCGTATTGAAAAAGATTATGGCCATCCGGGGAATGGGCCAGGTAGTAACTGTAACGGTGGGGCTTATTATATTGTGTATTGCATTTGGTATTATGAACCCCAACTTTTTCTCAGGACGTAACATCGGGAACCTGCTTCGCCAGATTGCCCCAATCTTGATCGTCGGTATTGGACAGTC
>JALFIB010000014.1 GCA_022776305.1 Lachnospiraceae bacterium | reverse complement strand
CCTGGCATCTACTTATTGAATCTTTCTTCTTTACTGCAGCACGGTGATGTCTTCCGGCTCCGGAGGATCTACCATCGGCTGGCTCTGGTCCGCAGGTGTGGTCGTCTGGGACGGTGCTTCTGTTGCCTCTGTAGCCTGCGTCTCTGACTGCTGCTGTACACCATTTGCTAACAGGTTTTGTACCTGCTGCAGGTCATTCTGCCCGATAGCGGAATAAAGTGCCGAAGCCAGTGCCTGATTGTCTGTCACAACGCCGATCTCATAGATTGCAGGGGAAGCCTGATAATTACTGCTGTTTACCTGAATGGTCTCAGAAAGCACGCCGTCATAATAAATGTTTTTCCAAAGAACGGCTGAGAGCCCCTGATGCGCGGACTGGACCTGTGCGAAATATCCCACATTCTGGTCTGTCTTTGCCACCAGCTTGATATTAGTGGATGGGTCAGTCTGTCCCGTAGTCTCACTGACAAATTCAATAGAACGGTTGGACGGCCGTGTCTCCACGCCGAAAATCGTAAAGTTCAGAGTACCGCTGTATGCAGATCCTGCAATGTAGACAGGGTATTCTGATGTATTTGTAAAGGCAAAGTCCATAATACCTTCGGCAATGGCTGCATCCTTGGAAGGATCTACGTAATTTACGATCATCGTATGGTTGGATCTGGAATCCACTTGAAGTTCTGCCTTCAGCACTGCATTGTACAGTGTGGTGGATACCTGACAGATACCTCCTCCATAGGAGTCTACTACCTGTCCGGCTTCGTAGGACGGAGCCAGTTCATATCCGTTGTCAGCGGTAAATGGCGTAACGGCTGCTGTCACAGAGAAGCTCTCTCCTGGCATCAGCAGCGTGCCGTTGATCTTCGCTGTACCGTTCTGTATATTCTGTGCCCTTCCCCAAGAGGAAGCAGAATAATCAGTGGTAGCGGAGCCAAGCACGTCATCCATCTGCTCCAGCATCTCTGCTGTGAGGACAGGTGAAGTACGATCCACTGCAGCCTCGATCACAATATCGCCCGCTGTAAAAGTTTCTAATTGGTCCTGAAGTGTGTCTAACGTGGCATCTGCATCCAGCGTCAGCCCGTCTGTACCGCCTTCCACATGGAGCATTCCGTCATCCCCCATATAGCAGGAGCCTTCCACCGGCTCAGAATTAAACTGGGCGCAGGAATCTACAAAAGCCTTTTCCGCTTCTTCATCCAAGGAGTATTCAATTTCATAACGGGAGCTCTGGTTCTGGAGATCTTTCTGCTCTTTATAACGGCGCACAATGTTGCCTGTGGTGCCAAGCTGGCTGATTTCCTCCACCAGATCCGTATTTTTCCATTTCAACCCCAGATCTTTCCAGGTCGTTGTCACCTGATCGTCTCCCATCTGGATGGTGATCTCGGAGCTGCCCAGCTTTTGCACTTCACTTTTTACGTATGCTTTGGCTTCTTCAACTGTCATTCCGCTGACATCCATATCGCCGATATATACGCCGTCACTGATCACGTTCTGCTCTTCTGCAAATACTGTCGTCATGCTGCATAATATGCAGGCCAAAACAGCCAATACCCCTGTAGTTATTTTTTTCCGCATAATCTACCCCTTTGTTTTCTGATAGCTTTTAGACAAGTGCCGGTATGATCGTACCTGCCACCATAGCGATCACAATCAAGATCACAATTGCAGCTGCTATCCTTTTTTGCGTCTTAGAATTATTAAAATTCATCATATCTGTCACCTCATCATTTTTCCGTGTCTGGAAATAATACCATCTATCATGCGCGATGCCTCACTTTTTGTAAGCATCTCTATTTTAACGTTACTCTCTATTCTATGATATTTTAACAAATCCCGCAAGTATACTTTTTGTGAATTTGTAATAGGCCCCTCTTTCTTCACTTTAAATACCAAAGGCGAGGCTTCAAAAAGATCCGGCCTTTTCTCGCCAAATTCTTCCACAAGGCGCTCATAAAGCCTTGCGGCAGTCAATGCATCGTCAAGGGCACGGTGGTGCTGTTCCTGAGGGATTCCATAGTGCGCTGCCATTTTATCCAGAGATTTTCCCGGAAGCTGTGGCAAACACAGTCTGGAAATGGCCAGCGTGTCCAGCCCCTTCCGTTCATACGTCCCGCCAAGGTTCACCACATTGCGTTTCATAAAGCTGTAATCAAAAAGTACGTTATGCCCCAGCAATACGAAATCCCCGGAAAATTCCAAGAATCCCTCCACTGCCTCTTTCGTCCCGGGGCTCCCCTGTACCATCTCCTGAGTGATTCCTGTAAGCTCCGTGATACGTTCCGGTATCTCCACTCCGCTGTCAATAAAAGTCTCATAGGTCCCGGTCACTTCCCCGCCTTCCACCTTCACCGCACCGATCTCCAATATTTTGTCGTATTTCGGGCGCAGCCCTGTAGTTTCAAGGTCAAAGGCTACATAATTATTTTCCATCTCTTCCTCCCGGCATAGCCAGTGAATCTATTACGTACACTACAGCATCATTTGTAAGGGGATTCCGTTTTCCATAATCAAACAGGAGCCATTTTTCTTTTTTGCTTCCATCCCCCAGCAGATCGTAAAAAACGTGCTCCAAATGGGTCATCCGCATGGTCTGTTTCCAAGTGTAGCCGGAATACCCCTGCAAATACCTGTGCCGTTCTTCTTCCCTCTGGTAAAATTGTACGATCTCGTCATGGTATTTCCCCAGATCCTCCGCCCATACAGGTCTTGATTTTCCGTTTTCCCGAAGGTAAAAATCCAGCACAAGCAACTCATCAAATTTCTCTATATCAAGCTTTTCCGTGTCAACACTTCTCATATCAAGCTTTTCCGTGTCAACACGTTCCGCATCATGCTGCTCCGTATTTGATTTTTCCATGTTTTCTTTTTCAGCCAACATTTTTACAAAATCCCGCAGGATCAGGAACCGCTGCATGCGGGAAAAAGATTTTCCCTCCAACATCTGCCCTTTATAATAATCCGCCAAGGCCTCATAGAGGGCAAAGGGGCGTTCAAACAGCTTTTCCAGCGCGTCTATGGTATAACGGAATTGCTGGCTATTGTAATACACCTCCACCATCTCCTCCACTTCCTTTAGGCGAAGCAGCTCATCACAGGAGATCCACTTTGTGGCCAGCACTTCATAAGGAGGCTGGCTGCGGTATAGGATTCCGTATTTCTCCGCTTCCTGATGCATCTGGGAACCTCGGAGCACTTTTAAAAAACCAAGCTGCAGCTCCTGAGGCTTCAGGGCATACACTGCATCGAAGGAATCTTTAAAACTGTCGTAATCTTCGTAGGGAAGGCCTGCGATCAGATCTAAATGCTGATGAATATTTTTTGCAGCTGATATCCGTTTGACCCGGTCAGCAATTTTCTCAAACTTCGCCGACCTGTTGATGGCTCCAAGCGTCTTTTCATTGACCGTCTGGACACCGATCTCCAGCTGGACAAGCCCCGGCCGCATACGGGAGAGCAAGTCGATTTCTTCCTCCGTAAGGATATCTGCCGCTATTTCAAAATGGAAATTTGTGACTCCATTGTCATGTTCTGATAGGAATCGCCAGATTTCCATGGCATGGTCGTGGCGGCAGTTAAAAGTCCGGTCCACAAACTTTACCTGTGGTACTTTGTGTTCCAAGAAAACAGAGAGTTCTTTTTTTACAAGCTCCAGACTCCGGAACCTAACTCGTTTATCGATGGAGGAAAGGCAGTAGCTGCAGGAATAAGGGCAGCCTCTGCTGCTTTCATAGTAGATGATCCTGTTAGCAAAGGTTTCGGGCACCTGATACACAAATGGGAGCTCATCAAGAGTATCAAGCATCCTGGCACTGCCGGTAGCCCTTATCTCCCCGCCTCTTTTTTCATAATAGGTGATCCCTGATATTTCCGCAAGGCTTCCTTCCTGATCCACATAATACCGAAGCAGCCGGTAAAACGTATACTCGCCTTCCCCTATCATGACTCCGTCAAATTGGGGATTTTCCAATAAAAACTGTTCTGCATCGTAAGATACCTCCGGCCCTCCTGCCCAGATCACCACATCCGGCATCACTTTACGGATATTTTCCGCAAGATCAAGTACAACACTCCTGTTCCAGATGTAGCAGGAAAAAAACAGAAGATCCGGCTTTTTCTGGTAGATGCTCCGAAAAATATCTTCTGTCTGGTTATTGATGGTAAATTCCGCCAGATCAATCTTTTCGCTGTACTCTCCGGCTGATGACTTTAGACTGTATACTGCCAGATTTGAATGAATGTATTTCGCATTGATCGCGGCAAGCAAAATATTCACGTTGTTTCCTCCCTATCTATGATGCCAGAATTGTGGGAGTGCGAAGCACGGAACAATCCGTATGGCATCTTTTGACCTTAATATCTATCTATGATACAAGAAGGACAGGAACCACTGTTGAAAGTTCCTGTCCCGGTAAGCGTACGTAAAACGAAACCAATATGTAAAACCAGTACTAAATGACCATCTTTGCGGCTCCGAAAATACCTGCGTCATTTCCGAGGGTAGCAAGGGCAAATTCTGTCTCACGGCATGCGGAAAATGCATATTTCCGGAAAGGTCCCGTCACATAATCCAGAAGGATCGTTCCTGCCTTGGAAACTCCGCCGCCGATGACGATCACCTGCGGGTCGGCTACCGTTGCAAATACCGCAAGAGTCTTACCAAGGTAATTGCCGAAGCGCTCTGCCACCTGAATTGCTACGGCATCTTTTTCTTTTACGGCATCCCAAACTGCCTTTGCAGTCACTTCCTGATCCCTTAAGAGAGAAGGTGCTTCTGTAGACGCAAGTGCCTCTTTTGCCAGACGCACAATACCGGTTGCCGAAGCAACCTGCTCCAGGCATCCGCAATTTCCGCAGTTGCATGGATCTGTAATAGCATCCTCCACATGGGCATGGCCAATCTCTCCGCCTGCCCCGTGGGATCCGGCAACGATCTTCTCATTGATGATGATGCCGCCGCCAACACCTGTACCCAATGTTACCATAATAAGGCTGTGGTATCCGGCACCGCCGCCTTTCCATAATTCACCTAAAGCCGCTACATTTGCATCATTTCCGGCCTTTACCGGAAGCCCTGTCAGCCGCTCCAGATCGCCAACAATATTCACGTATCCCCAATGGAGATTTACGGCACAGGGAACTTCCCCTGCCTCATTGACAGGACCAGGCACGCCGATGCCGATTCCTGCCACGGATTCTTTTTCAATATTTTTCTCTTGGATCTTCTGGTTGATAGTCTCTGCCACATCCGGAAGGATGTTGATCCCATTATCCTCTGTTCTTGTCTTGATCTCCCATTTGTCCAAGACTTCGCCTTCTACTGTGAACAATCCGCACTTTACTGTGGTACCTCCCACATCAATCCCAAAACAATACTTTTTCATCTTTTAATCTCTCTTTCCTGCATTTTTCATCAAACTATTCTGTACACGGTTATACAGCTCTTTCGCTGCATTGTATCCCATCTTCTTCTGGCGATGGTTGACTGCTGCCGATTCCACGATGACCGCAAGGTTCCGACCCGGTCGGATTGGAAGGGAATGGCACACAACCCTGTTTCCAAGGAATTCCGTATACTCTTCCTCGAGACCCAGCCTGTCATACTCTTTGTCACGGTCCCACTCTTCCAATTTGATCACCAGATCAATAGACTGGGTATTCTTTACACTTTCAACACCGAACAAGGTCTTTACATCAATGATACCGATGCCCCTGAGCTCGATAAAATGCCTTGTGATATCCGGTGCCGTCCCGATCAGAGTCTCATCACTGACTTTCCGGATCTCCACCACATCGTCTGTAACAAGACGGTGGCCTCTTTTGATCAGCTCCAGAGCCGCCTCGCTCTTACCGATACCGCTCTCACCCATGATCAGCACGCCTTCACCGTAAACATCGACCAAGACTCCATGGATGGAAATGCAGGGAGCCAGCTCCACATTCAGCCAGCGGATGATCTCCGCCATAAAATCTGAGGTGGTCTGCTTTGTGGTAAAAATAGGTACCTCATACTCCTTTGCCAGACGCAGCATGTCTTCATCCGGCTCTGTCATTGTGGTGTAAATTATACACGGCACATGGTAAGAGAGGAACTTTTCATAAACCGGAATTTTCTGCTCCCTTGTCAAATGCTCCAAATACGTATATTCTACGTATCCGATGATCTGCACTCGTTCTGAATAAAAATGATCAAAATATCCCGTAAGCTGAAGTGCCGGACGATTGATCTCCGAAGTTACAATTTTTTTCCCTTCCATGCTGATCTCGGGAATCACATTCGTAAGCTTCATCTTTTCAGCCAGCTTTTCTATCGCAACGCTGCTTGCCATTTTATAAAACCTCCTGAACTGTTTCTGCATTTATTCCCATTTGTTTTATGTTTTTCCATTTCTTCCATTATAATCAATCCGCTTTCGTTTGTCCAGATAAAGGCCTCGATTATTCCTTCGCCTCAAGTTATGATTCTATCTTTGCCTCTTTGGGAGCGTGGAAAAAATCGTAGACCTGCCGGGCGCTACGGGCATTCATTGACGGGGCATGCTCCAATTCCTCAAGAGATGCGTCCCGCACTGCCTCCAGTGATTTAAACGTACGCATCAGCGCTTTTCTCCTTGTAGGGCCGATTCCTGAAATATCATCTAAAATAGAATGTACCTGCTGGGCGCTGCGCAGGCTGCGATGGTATTCAATAGCAAACCTATGGGCCTCATCCTGAATTCTTGTCACAAGGCGGAAAGCTTCTGAATGGGTATCAATGGGCAGCTCCACATTGTGGAAATAAATGCCTCTGGTCCGATGGAAATCATCTTTTACCATGCCGCACACCGGAATCGAAATCCCCAGCTTATCCAGCACCTTGAGGGCAATATTCACCTGTCCTCTTCCTCCGTCCATCATGATCAGGTCCGGGAACCGGCTGAAGCTTCCCATCTCATAGGACATGCCCTTTTCATCAAGCTCCTTTCGCTCTTCTAAGCCATGCTGGAACCGTCTCGTTAAAACTTCTTCCATGCTGGCATAGTCATCCGGCCCCTGTACCGTCTTGATCTTAAATTTGCGGTAATCATTCCGTTTCGGTTTTCCCTTTTCGTACACGATCATGGAGCCCACCGACTCAAATCCGCTGATATTGGAAATATCAAAGGCTTCCATGCGAGTGGCGCACTCAATATCCAGCAATTTTTCAATCTCATGGACCGCTCCTATGGTTCTTCCCTCTTCCCGTTTGATCCGCTCACGGTCCTGCCTCAGTACAATAGCTGCATTTTCCTTTGCCATCTCCACCAATTTTTCTTTCGTCCCTTTTTTCGGTACATGAAGATGGACCTTCTGTCCGCGTTTCTTGGAAAGCCATTCTTCCACCACTTCATGGTCTTCAATGTCTGTTTCCAGCATCAGCTCCCGTGGTACAAAAGGAGTCCCCCCATAATACTGTTTGACAAAACTGCTCAAAATAGCTGCTTTCGTATCGTGGGGAGCCACCCGCAGGTAAAAATGCTCCCGCCCGATCATCTTGCCGTCCCGTATAAAGAACACTTGCATCACCGCATCACCGCCGTCCACAGCCATAGCCAACACATCTTTATCCTCACCGTCGCCGTTGGTGATCTTCTGCCTCTGGGCGATCTGGTTGACGCTTTGGATCAAATCGCGGTATTCGATCGCCTGTTCAAATTCCATGTTCTCCGACGCTTCATTCATCTTTTTTTCCAGCATGGCAAGAACCGGTCCATGGTTTCCGTTCAAAAACTCAAGGGCCTCATCTACCGATTTCCTGTACTCTTCTTTTGTGATCTTTCCCTGACACGGCGCATTGCACTGCCCGATGTGGTAATAAAGGCAGGGTCTTTCTTTTCCTATGTCCCGCGGAAGGTTGCGGTTGCACCATCTGAGCTTATACAGCTTCTTCATCAGTTCGATGGTATCTTTCACTGCACCCGCACTGGTATAAGGCCCGAAATATCTGGATTTATCCTTTTTCATCCTGCGCGCGAAAAGCACCCTGGGGTATTCTTCCCCTAGAGTCACCTTGATAAAGGGATAACTTTTATCATCCTTCAGCATGGTATTATACTTGGGGCGATGC
This sequence comes from Lachnospiraceae bacterium, assembly GCA_022776305.1. GTDB lineage: Bacteria > Bacillota > Clostridia > Lachnospirales > Lachnospiraceae > Choladousia. The sequence continues at coordinate 2,673 of JALFIB010000014.1, read as the reverse complement.
TCTTTAATAAGATTACACTCCAGCACCAGAGCCTCCAGCTCTGAATCCGTGACAATATATTCGAACCTGCTGATCCGCTCCACCATCTGCTGGATCTTCACGCTTTTATTCCTGCTGCTCTGGAAATACTGCCGCACACGGTTTTTCAGGCTGATGGCTTTTCCCACATAGATAATATCGTCCCGCTCATCGTGCATGATATAAACTCCGGGACGCCCGGGCAATTTTTTCAGCTCTTCTTCTATATTAAACATACCTTCCGGATCTTCCTTTTTCTTTAAGTTTCTTTATGATTCTTTCAGATTTGTGACACGTTTTATACACATTTTTCCAGTATACTTTAGGTATAAATTCAAATGAAGTCATCGCGGTGCACGGCGCGTCTGTATTGTGCATGGCTTCGACAAAAAATTCTCTGTAGTCATCCGACGAGGGTGATGATCAGTTTTCATATATTTTTCATTATTTTTCATACATTTTTCTCTCTTTCTTTGCTCAGTGATGAGCTTATAAATCAGCCAGCGATGCAGTTACTGCCGCTGGCTTCTTTATGCCCCTGCCACATCCTTTTCCAAATGTCCACCCATGATCTTTTTGAAATATCTTGCAAATAAGAACGCCGTCGTAGTCACAGCCAGAAAATCTGCTACCGGCTCTGCCATAAATACAGCCCGTGTCTGGTTCTGCGTGAAGATGGCCGGCATGATATAGATCAACGGGATCAACAGGATGATCTTTCTCAGCAGAGCCAAAAACAGGGAGTTCTTCGCATTTCCCAATGCAATAAAGGTCTGCTGGCATGCGATCTGGATCCCGAAGATCCCCACCATCGCCATATAAATACGGATACAGGGAGCACCAAATTCCAACAGTTCCTGACTGTCGTTAAAAAGCCGTATAAATGCCTGCGGCGCTATCATCACAAGTGCCCAAAGTGTCATAGAAAAGGTCACGCAGGAAACAAGGAGGATCTGAAATCCTTTTTTCACGCGGTCCATATTGTGGGCTCCGAAATTGTAGCTGATTATAGGCTGCGACCCTTGCGTCAAACCCTGCAATGGCAGCATGGCAAACTGCATAATACTGGATGCGATTGTCATAGTACCAACTGCCACATCCCCACCGTACTTCAGCAAAGAAGAATTGAAGCAGATGGAAAGAAGGCTTTCCGTAGACTGCATGATAAATGGAGAAAGCCCCAGAGCCACAGAAGGGAGTATAATCTCCGATGACAGTTTCAAATTCCTTTTGCGGATCCTTATAACGGTTTTGGGTCCTGTCAAAAACCGTAGTATCCAGATCATAGAAATGCACTGGGAGATAATGGTGGCAAGTGCAGCACCTGCTACTCCCATGTGCAGCCCAAAGATCAGGATTGGATCCAGAATGATGTTACAGATGGCTCCGATCATCACCGTCAGCATACTGGTCTTCGCAAATCCCTGTGCGCTGATGAACACATTTAATCCCAGCGTAAACTGGACGAACAGCGTTCCGCAGCTGTAAATACGCATGTACTGTACTGCATAGGGAATGGTATTTTCACTGGCTCCGAACATCAAAAGCAAGTCTTTTGCAAATACCAGAAACAATACGGTCAACGTCACCGCAATAAGAAAAAGCAGTGACACCGCATTTCCCAACGTCTGCTCCGCTTTTTCTTTTTCTCCCTTACCGAGGAAAATAGAAGCCCTCGGGGCACTTCCCATTCCTGCCAAAGCTGCAAATGCAGAGATCAGCATGATCAGAGGCAGGCAGACTCCCACTCCTGTCAGCGCCATCTGGCCGATCCCCTCAATATGGCCGATATAGATCCTGTCTACCATATTATATAAAAGGTTAATAACCTGTGCTGCGATTGACGGAGCTGCTAAGCGAAGCATCAAACGCCCCACCGGCTCCGTTCCCAGCGCATCCGTCTGTGCTGCTTTTTGATCATCCATCTGTTTCATTCTATCCATCCCTTTAAAACGTCCTTAATTTATCCTGACTGTCATCCTGTGTATTTTCAATAGACTTGATCTCCACGTAATACCCGTACTGGTCATTCACTTTAATATAAACCCGTTCCCCCACTTTGTGCCCCAGAAGGGCTTTCCCCATGGGAGAATCTATACTGATCAGCCCATTGATAGAACTTCCCCGCACCGTTGTCACAAGGCGGTACGTCTCCGTCTCATCATCGTCCTCAAAATATACCTGTACTGTATTATTGATCCCCACCTCATCCTCTTTGGAATCATCTGAGATCACCTTGGCAGTCCGAAGCATTCGCTCCAGATACCGGATCCTGCTCTCATTTTTATTTTTATCCCTTTTTGCCGCATAATACTCAAAATTCTCGCTGAGATCCCCGTGGGATCTGGCTTCCTTCACCGCCTCGATGGCCTCCTTGCGGACTACCAGCTTGCGGTATTCGATTTCTTCTTCAATCTTTTTCAAATCACTTTCTGTCAATTGGTCGTACATAGCTGCCTCCTTTTCAAGTCGAACGTACGCGAGTCTTGGCACGCGATTCCGGTCAGGTTAAGCTGATATTTTTCTTCGACTGAGATAAACTATTCTTCATTATAGACACTTTTCCCCGATTCATCAATGCATTTTCCAGAGTACACATTTTTTGTATTTTCCAGAGTACGCATTTTTTGTCTTTCTGCGCCTTGTGTTGTTAAA
>JALFIB010000010.1 GCA_022776305.1 Lachnospiraceae bacterium | reverse complement strand
GCGATCGCAATGGATGTAAACAGGGGACCCTTGGAAAAAGCGAAGGAACATATCATGCAGGCGGGACTGCAGGATAAAATAGAAACAAGGCTTTCAGACGGACTTGAAAAGCTTAAGCGGGATGAGGCAGAAAGCATTTTGATCGCAGGAATGGGAGGTCCTCTCACCGTCCGTATTCTATCGGAAGGAGCAGGAAAACTTGGAGCATGCCGGGAACTGATCCTGCAGCCACAGTCCGATTTGAAAGCGGTGCGCGCTTATCTGGAACGAGAAGGCTGGAAGATCGTTCGGGAAGAGATGATCCAAGAAGAGGGAAAATTCTATCCCATGATGAGGGCAGTTCCGGCAGAGGGAGAGGAAAGCAAAATGACTCCCATCCAGCTGCGCTTTGGTCCTCTTTTGCTTGCAAACTGCCACCCTGTATTAAAGGATTACCTTTTGCGGGAACAGCGTATAAATGAAAAGATCCTTGCTTCATTAGAAGGTCAGGAAAGTGAGGCTGCAAAAGCCCGCATATCTGAGGTGGAAGCAGAGCTTGCCATGGTGCGGGAAGCTCTTGAAGTTTTTGGATTTTGAAGCTTCAGAGTGACAGGGATTGACGGAAGATAGTGTGAAAGGAATGTAATACCAGATGATGATAGGAGAAATTATAAAAAAACTGACGGAGGAATTTCCGCCTGAATATGCCATGCAGTGGGATAATCCGGGGCTTCAGGTGGGACGGATGGACCGTGTGGCAAAAAAGGTATACGTGGCTTTAGATGCCACAGATGAGGTGATCAGTGAATGTATCCGATGGGAAGCAGACCTATTAGTGACGCACCATCCGCTTTTGATGTCCGGCATAAAAAAAGTAAATAGTGAAGATTATCTGGGAAGAAAGGTTCTTGCTCTTGCAGAGCATGGGATCGCCCATTATGCCATGCATACCAATTATGACGTGGTGAAAATGTCAGAATTGGCAGAGCGTGCACTTCACCTGCAGGATGTAAAAGTGTTGGAGGTTACAGGAGCATTTCATGATGGAAGGGACTGCGGTATCGGAAGTGTGGGGACACTTTTTGAAAAAAGTGCGGCAAAGGATTGCTGTGAATACGTAAAGAAAGCCTTCGGGCTGCAGTCAGTGCGGCTGTTTGGGTCACCGGAAGCTCCTGTTTATCGTCTGGCTGTTTCACCGGGATCCGGTAAGAGTATGATCGCACCGGCATTGGAACAAAAGGCGGATCTTTTGGTGACAGGGGACATTGGACATCATGACGGGCTGGATGCAGTGGATCAGGGACTTCTCATCATCGATGCGGGACATTATGGGATTGAGCATCTTTTTATAGGACAGATGGCAAAATATTTGAAGAAAAACTTTCCAGAATTGGAAGTGCGTCAGGCAGAGAAAAAGGAGCCTTTTATGGTATTATAAAAGAAAGAATGAACCACGTTATGCCCGTATATACGGGCTGCAGTGGATGTGGAAGATAAACGAACCGTTTTCACGGAAAGGAGGCTGAAAGATTATGGAACAAAAAAAGATTACTGTTTCTGTAAAAGGGGTTCAGGAAACGTATGATGTTGGCATTCGTTTCCTTGATATAGCAAAACGCCATCAGCAGGAGGAAGACTGCGCTATTGTGCTTGCAAGGGAAAACGGCAGGCTGCGGGAACTGTATAAAAAGCCTGTGGATGGAGGAAACATTGAGTTTTTGACAGTGAAGTCCAAAGCCGGGCACAGTACTTACACAAGAAGCCTTGTGATGCTGATGCTGAAAGCCATTTACCATGTGGCAGGGGACAACAGCAACATTGACCGTGTTGGGGTACACTTTGTGGTGAGTGATGGGTTTTACTGCACCATGAAAGGTAAAATAGAACTGACACAGCAATTTCTGGATGAAGTAAAATCATATATGGAGGAACTGGTACGTAAAGCTGCTCCGATTGAAAAAACATCAGAAAACACTTTTGAAGTCAGAAAGAAATTTGAACAATACGGAATGTATGACAAAGGCGAGCTTTTTAAATACCGCAGAGCATCAAAAGTTAATCTTTATCATCTGGAAAATTTTGAAGACTATTTTTACGGTTATATGCTGCCCGATACATCTTACTTAAAACATTTTGACCTGAAGCTTTTTCAAGAGGGGTTTGTGCTTCTATTCCCAACACGGGAACAACCGGACTGCTTGCCTCAGTTCAAGCCTGAACTAAAAATTTTTCAAGTTCAAAGAGACTCTATGCAGTGGGGAGCGAAGCTTGGGATTCCTACAGTGGGAGCGCTGAACAGCTATATTGTGAAGAATAAAGTGGAAGACCTGGTGATGATCCAGGAGGCATACCATGAGAAAAAGATAGCGGAAATGGCTGCAAAAATTGCTGCTTCACCGGAAAAGAAGATTATTCTCATTGCAGGGCCGTCCTCATCCGGAAAGACCACCTTTTCCCACCGGCTTGCCACCCAGCTTTCTGTATACGGATTAAAACCCCATCCTATCGCTGCCGATGATTATTTTGTGGAGCGGGAGAATACACCTCTGGACGAGGACGGGAAGCCTGATTTTGAACGGTTGGAGGCAATCGATATTGAAAAACTGAATCAGGATATGCAGGAGCTTTTGGATGGGAAAACCGTAGAGCTTCCTGTGTTTAATTTTAAAACAGGAAAAAGAGAGTATAAAGGCAATTATAAAACACTGGGCCCTAACGATATCCTGATCATAGAAGGCATCCATTGCCTGAATGACAAGCTTACTTACCGTTTGCCAAAAGAGAGAAAATTCAAGATCTACATCAGCGCGCTGACACAGCTGAATATTGATGAGCACAACCGTATTCCTACCACAGACGGAAGGTTGCTGCGGCGTATCGTCCGAGACGCAAGGACAAGGGGATCTGATGCCAGAAGGACAATAGAAATGTGGCCATCAGTACGCCGTGGGGAAGAAAACAATATCTTCCCTTATCAGGAGGATGCAGATATTATGTTTAATTCTGCACTGATCTATGAACTTGCTGTTTTGAAACAGTATGCGGAACCATTGCTGTTTTCCATCGGCCCGGAGCAGAAAGAATATGAAGAGGCAAAAAGGCTGCTGAAATTCCTCGATTATTTCCTGCCGATCCCAAGTGACAGTATTCCCAACAATTCCCTGATCAGGGAATTCATCGGTGGGGGATGTTACGATTTATAAACGCAGGAGACCAGTTCATAAAACGGTAAGAACAAACAATAAGAATAAACAGTAAGAAAGGATCTATAGAAAATGAATTTATTTGTCTGTTATCCAAAATGCAGTACATGTAAGAAAGCGGAAAACTGGCTGAAAGAACGTGAAGTTCCTTACACCTTCCGCGATATTAAGCTGGACCATCCAAGCAGGGATGAACTGCAGGAATGGTATAAAAAGAGCGGTCTGGATATAAAACGCTTTTTTAACACCAGTGGTAATCTCTATAAAGAGCTGAAACTGAAGGATAAACTCCCCGAGATGTCGGAAGAGGAGAAATTAGATCTTCTAGCCACAGACGGAATGCTGGTAAAAAGGCCGATTCTGGTTACAGATGATGTAGTGCTGGTAGGATTTAAAGAAACAGAATGGCTGGAATGGATGGAAAAGAACGTATAATTTTATGTTTAATTTTCATGTTCAGCAAAAAAAGTTTGCAAAGAGCATATTCATGTGGTAGAATCCCCACGTAAGTAGGATAAATGGTCGCGGCTGGCATGCCGAAAGGCGTCAGGCGAGGAAAGTCCGGGCTTCACAGGGCAGGATGCCGGATAACGTCCGGTGGAGGCGACTCTAAGGATAGTGCAACAGAAATGAACCGCCGGCTTTGGCCGGTAAGGGTGGAAGGGCAGTGTAAGAGACTACCGCTTTTCCGG
>JALFIB010000003.1 GCA_022776305.1 Lachnospiraceae bacterium | reverse complement strand
AGCAGGACACCGGAAGTATTATTCCATGCCACTGTATTAAAAAGCCCCGGAACGGCAAAGGGTTCACAGGAAATCTGGCAGGAGTCAATATGCTCAGAGGACAGCTGCTCGCGATGCAGCACAGCTGTCAGCCCTTCTGTGGTTCCTACCGTGTCTGCACAGCTTCCCACTTCCAGCACTCCGCTTCCGATGGCATTGCAAATATGGTCATGGGTTCCGGCCACGATCTTAACCTTTTGTGGAAGCCCTGTCTCTTCTGCCACAGCTTTTTTCAGTGTACCCACAATGGTTCCTGCCTGACACACATCCGGAAGCTTCTCCCGTCCGATCCCTGAAGTAGCAAGAATCTCATCTGACCAGTCCTTTTTATTGATATCAAACAACAAAGTTCTGGAAGCAATGGAATAATCCATGACTGCCTGATGACACAGGCAGCAAATGATATAATCTTGAAAGTTTAAGATTTTCCATGCTTTTTCATAAATATCCATTTGGTGCTTCTTGATCCAAAGGATTTTATTTGCAGAATAGATCGTGCTCATATTCAGGCCTGTAATATCAACCAGCGCCCGTTTCCCTATTTTTTCCTGCAGTTCTTTCAGTTCAACCTCTCCCCTGCAGTCTGTACCTGTAATACCCGGAGCGATCGGCCTGCAGTTTTCATCTACGGCAACGATGGCTTCCCCAAGAGATGATACGGAGATGGTGTCCACCTGCGCACCTCTCGCTGCTTCACTGAGGCATTTTTTTGCGGCCTCCCAGACCTCTGCTGCGTCTAATTCCCGGTACCCCCCGGCTGTATTGGAAAAACTGTAGCTCACCTGATGCAGTCCATGCACCTTCCCCTTCTCATCGACCAACGCAGCCTTGGTCCCGGAAGTCCCAATATCCAGTCCTATATACATGCTATCACTCCCATCTTGGTTTCAGGAAAAAAGAAGGGCTGCTGCAAAGCATGGACAAATGCCGAAACAAAAATCATACTTTGCAGCAACCCAGTCAATTTTCCTTATCTTTTGCAGGCCATAAACATTTCCAGAGCTTTCTTTGCACCCTTCTTCAATTCTTCATAGGCAACCTTGCTTGCCAGAACGGAATAGTTCATCGGGCGTCCTTCATACTCTTTCAGCATTGCCGCAATTGCTCCTGTCACGCTGGTATCCATTGCAGTAAAGTAATTGATCTTCTTAATACCTGCGTTTACTGCTGCCACTACCTGATCAGGCTCCGTACCTGAGCATCCGTGCATACCAAGATGTACATTTTCATCTGTAACAGCAGCGCGGATCTCTTTGATCAAGTCAATCTGGAGATTGGATTTTACACCTGCCATGTACATTCCATGTACGGTACCGATGGAAACTGTCATAACATCAACACCAGTCTGCTCTGCAAACTGTTTTGCTTCTTCCGGTTTTGTATAGTATACAGAAAGATCGCTTAAGTCAGAAGCTTCCTGTCCCGGAACACATGTAGGCATATTGTTTGGCATAGCGCCGATCTCACCTTCTACCGTGATCCCCAGCGGTGCAACGTCTTCCACAAATTTCTTTGTCAGCGCAATATTCTGCTCCAGCGGAAGAGAAGAACGGTCATACATAATAGAAGTAAATCCGGCACGGATCGCCCTGCGTGTGAAAGCGTCATCCAAAGCATGGTCAATATGCATTGCTACCGGAACCTTTGCCCTCTCAGCAAATACTTTCATCAGCGGTGCGATATCTTCCATTGCCACTACGCCATAAGTCGGATCACAGATACTGTCATGGCCCTGTGCATGGTTGATGATGATGGGGCAGTCCAATTCTTCTGCTGCATCGATCACTGCACGGAGCGTTTCAAGGTTCGGTGTATTCAAAGAACCAATGGCATAATTATGCTTCTCCGCATCCTTCAACATTTCTTTCATGTTTACTAACATTTTTTCATCCTCCTGATTGTTTCCATTATGATATATAAATTTTCATTGCAACCTTATTCGCGTTCGCTCTCGATGGCCTCACACGTTATCCGGAAAATATGCTGCGCCTCTTCTTTCATACGGTTGGTCACCATAATATAAAGGCAATCCAAAGCCACCATCTGGGATACCGTAGAGCAGGATGGTTCAAATCCAAAGCTTGCCTCCTCGTTGCTGGAAGAAATGATCATCAGATCAGATATCTTTTCCAGAGGGGTCCCGCGATAACTGCTGACCCCAATCACGGTAGCACCGTTTTCTGATGCAATCCTCAGGTTTTTTAAAACATTTTTGCTCCTGCCAAAGGTGCTGATACCCATGACAGCATCGCCTTCCTTCATCAGAGAAGCTGCAACCGCCTGTTCATGAGGATCTGAATAACTGCTGCAGGCGATCCCCAGCCGGTAAAGGCGCTGTCTTATACTATTTGCGGTCACACTGGACCTGCCCTGCGCAAAAATACACAGTTTACGGCTAGATGCAATCTGGTCGGCGATCTTCTCCAATGTATCCACATCGAGCATCGCCAGAGTATCTGCAAGGCTCTGGATATTCGCGTCAAATATTTTTTTACAGATCTGATATGCACTGTCCATATTTTTCACATCTGCATATCCTCTGATCCGTTCATGGCTGAGTACATTACTTTTTACCATTTCAGCCTGAAATGCCCTGTAATTGGCGCAACCCAGATATTTCACAAAACGTGAGATCGTTGCCTCACTGACACCGCTCTCTTTTGCAAGCTGCCCGATAGGCATACCGGGAAGTTTTTCCGGATTAGCCAGAATATACTTGGCAATCCGGCTCTGCGCCGGATTCATCTCCTGAAGCATGGATCTTATATTTAGTATGAACTCAGATGTTGTATTTGGTTTATCAGGCATTCTTTCTCCTATCTATGCAGGCTGCTCAGGCTGTTTCAAGTCTTGTAACGGAAGAAAGTAATTTTCTCTTTTGCTATTTTCATGAAACAATCTTACACCCGCATCTTTTAATTGTCAACTGTTTTGCAAAGGTATCTACACACCTTATTTTTCCCGATTGCAAAAGGTGCGTCCGCAAATGCGAACGCACCTATCCCCCCATATGTATTCTGATTATTCGCTGCGGGCCTGCATTTTGCTCTGTCTGAACATATCAATGTGCACTGCAAGAAGAATAATGATACCTTTTGCCACATACTGCCAGTTTGAGTTAACATGCAGAAGTGTCAGTCCGTTTGTGATAACACCGATAACGAAAACGCCGATCAGCACACCACCGGTACAACCAACACCACCGTACATACTAGTACCGCCCAATACACAGGCTGCAATTGCATCTGTCTCAGCTCCAACTGAGGAACCCGGCTGACCGGAAGCAAGACGTGCGGAGAGGACAATACCTGCGAAAGATGCAAGGAATCCACTGATGGTCCATACCAGAATCTTGATCTTCTTAATATTAATACCAGAAAACTGTGCCGCTGTGGCATTACCACCAACTGCATAAATATAACGTCCTGTCTTCGTCTTATTCAACAGCATATACTGCAAGAAGAAGAAAACAAGCATATAAATGATCGGATACGGAACAACTCCCAAAGCACGGCCTGTACCAAGAGTCGGGAATACTTTATTTACATACAGCGGAACCGGCTGTCCATTTGCGATCAAGTATGCAGAACCACGCAGGATACTCTGCATAGCCAGCGTAACTACGAAAGGATGCAGTCCACTCTGCGCAATAATGAAACCGTTGATAAAACCAACCAGAGCACCGATTACCAGTCCAAGAATGATAGCAACTACCATGTTGATGCCCCAACGCTCCATACAGCAGATAACAAAACATCCGGAACATGCAATCATAGCACCTGCGATCAGGTCGATACCACCAAGCATGATAGCCAACATAATACCAATGGCAAGGAATCCGGTGGTTGAAATGTTATTCATGATCGTCAGCCAGTTTGACAGTGTCATAAAGCTATCTGTTGCGATTGTCAAAATCACGCATAAAATAATAAATGCTGCCAGAATACCAAAGTTGTTATTCAGATAACGGACAATCGGTCCAAGAATGACATGATCATCATATTTACTTAAGTCTACTTTCTTTCCCATAATCACTCGTCCTCCGCAAATACATAATGTAAAATCTTCTCCTGATCAAATTCTTCTTTTTCAAGTTCGCCTGTGATCTTACCTTCACTCATGACCACGATACGGTCACACATATTTACGATCTCCGGCATCTCAGAAGAAATCATAATAATCGCCATGCCTTTTGCGGCAAGGTCATTCATGATCTTGTAAATCTCAGCCTTCGCTCCGACATCAACACCTCTGGTCGGCTCGTCAAGGATCAGGATTTCCGGATCAGAAGCCAGCCATTTTGCAAGAACAACTTTCTGCTGGTTACCACCGGAAAGATTACCGACTCTCTGGTCTCTGGAAGGTGTCTTTACAGCCAAAGAATCGATACCGTTATCCACAATCGCTTTTTCTTTCTTTCTGTTAACGGTACAGCCTTTCATAAATTTCCTAAGAACAGAAATGCTCATGTTAAAGGAAATAGTGTTCTTCAGGATCAGGCCTTCCAGTTTACGGTTTTCAGGTACAAGGGCAACACCGTGCTCCTGAATCTTCATAGTGGAAAGCTTTGACACATCCTGACCTTTTACATAAACGGTTCCACTGTCGCGGGGATACAATCCCATGGCAGCTTTCACAAGTTCGGAACGTCCTGCACCAACCAGACCGTAGAAACCAAGGATCTCACCTTTACGCACTTTAAAACTACAGTCTTTTACACGGATACCGGAACAGATGTTTTTCGCTTCCATCATTACTTCGCCCGGTTCATTAAACGTTCTCGTATAATAACTATCTAATGTACGTCCAACCATCATGGATACCAGTGTCTCTCTGCTGCTCTCCTTTGTGATGATCGTACCTACGTATCCTCCGTCTCTCATGACACATACGCGGTCTGTGATCGTAAAGATCTCATCCAGCTTATGTGAAATATAAATAATGCCGATACCCTGGTTTTTCAATTTAATCATCATTTCAAACAGGGATTTTACCTCACTCTCGGAAAGAGAGGATGTCGGCTCGTCCATGATCAGCAACTTCATATTCAGAGAACATGCTTTTGCGATCTCTACCATCTGCTGCTTACCAATACTTAACTTACAAAGCATTGTTGCCGGATTAACATCAAGTCCTACCATATCCAGCCACTGCTTTGATTCTTTATACATTTTTTTCTTATCAACCATGCCGGCAGATTTTCTTTCCCTGCCGAGGAAAATATTTTCCGCAACTGAAAGATACGGAACAAGAGCAATCTCCTGATGGATGAATGCAACGCCATGCTGCTGTGCATCCACAACGCTGTTAATGGTAACTTCTTTCCCTTCAATGACTATCTTTCCGGAATCCGGCTTGTACACGCCTCCGAGGACGTTCATCAACGTCGATTTTCCGGCTCCGTTTTCACCCAAAAGTCCTAAGACTTCACCGGAATACAAAGTCAGCTGTGCATTATCAAGTGCTTTTACGCCTGGGAAAGTTTTAACGATATTCGTCATTTCAACTAAAGTCTTAGGCATTTTCCCACCTCTGCTTTTAAAGAGTAGCAGCCTGTATACACAAGCTGCTACTGCTTATTCTTTTATTTATTTGTTTTCAAAATAAACATTACCTGTCAAAATGCTTCAGTTTATCTTACTGCCATCCGTCTGTACCGAACTCAGCAACGTTCTCAGCTGTGATAAGGAATGTATCAACAACGATTTCTTTGTCGATTTCTTTTCCTTCAAGAACGTCGAATGCAGCCATCATAGAATCGTATCCAAGAGTCTCCGGAGACTGGGATCCTGTTCCTTCCATTTCGCCAGACTCGATGAGTTTCTTAGCATCCGGGTTTCCGTCAACGCCGTAAACCATGATGTCGTTTGTAAGTTCTACAGTTGCCTGCTGGATAGCGTTGATAGCACCCATAGCAGACGGGTCGTTAACTGCGAAGATAACCTGCAGATCCGGGTCAGCTACAAGAGCGTCAGCTGTCAGTGTCATAGAAACTTCTGTTGCACCCTGTCCGTCAAGGTTGTTAACTTCTGTGTACTCTTTTCCACTCTCTTCAAGAGCTGCTACGAAACCTTCATAACGCTGTACACAAGCTGATGCACGCGGGCTGTGAAGAACGAGGATCTTAGCGCCGTCATCCATCTTCTCTGCTGCATCTTTACCTACAACATAACCAGCATTGTAGTTATCGGAAGCGATGATTGTCTCTACCATCTCTGCATCCGGAACCGGAGTATCAAAGTTGATAACCGGAACGCCTGCCTGCTGGCACTGCTCCAGAGCGGAACCTACTGCGTTAGAGTCAGCCGGTGCGCAAAGGATAGCGTCTACGCCTGAGCTAAGAAGGTTAGCAATACCATCGTTCATGATGGACTGGTCGCCGTTAGCATCGATATCAACGAGCTCAACTTCGATACCTTTTTCTTCGATTGCTTTTTCAACACCGTCTTTAACTGCCAGCCAGAATGCATTGTTCAGAGTAGCCGGAGCATATCCGATTGTGTACGGACCTGCTGCTTCTTCTGCATTAGCAACTGCCATCGGAGCCATAACCATTGTTGCAACTAAGAGAGAGCTGATAAGTTTTTTGTTCATCTTCTTTTTTCCTCCTAATACACTTTTTTGTTTTTTGTTTCGTTTTTGATTCTTTTTGATTTTTTTAAGAATCTACACTTTTATTTATATCACTTTTTCTTTCGGCTGTCAATAAAACGAGAAACTCTCTTTCTTTTTTATCATATATGCACAATATTCCTTAGAATAAAAACGGCTTTTCGCTTGTTTTTTGTTCATTTTTTCTATTCGGCCACTTCTAAATTAGTTACTTTTTCAATTACGCTGTAATCGAAGTCCTCAAGACGGCTATCCGTGATCAGGCAATCCACTCTCCCCGCCAATTCTTCCACCCGAAGGAAGCTGGGATTCCCGAATTTTGTGTGGTCTGCAAGGATAAAACGCTGTCTGGAGATATCAAGGATCGCTTGTTTTGTCGTCAGCTCCACGAAAGTACTTGTGGTATAACCACCATCCGGTTCAATTCCGTTTATGCCGATAAAACATTTGTCTACCCGCATATCCCTCAGCATTCTTTCTGCCATGCCTCCAAGAACTGCATTGGTATTACTGTAGATCGGGCCGCCGATAATCACCACATTCAGGTTCTTATTTGCCAGCAAAATATTCACAACCGGAATGGAAACCGTAACAATTGTCAGATTTTTAAAGTCACCTGCCGCCACTAATTTTGCTAATTCCTGAACTGTCGAAGAATCGTCCATCACTATTACATCATTATCGCAGATATACTTGTAGGCAACTTTTGCAATCTTTGCCTTCTCCTCCTGCTGGCGGACACGCAGTTCCTGCCACGGGATTTCATTTTGCTCATGGCGCATCACCATGGCACCGCCATGGGTGCGGTACAGCTTCTGCTCGTTGTGCAGTTCATCCAGGTCCCTTCGCACCGTAACCTCGGATGCTTTCAGTATTGTACTTAACTCTGAAACTTTGACCGTTTTTTTTCGGTTTACAATTTCAAGAATCTTCTCCTTTCTCTCTTCCGAAAACATAAAACCCTCCACTAAATTTCCAATATTTTTCATAAATTACAAATAATTTTTTCAATTTTAATTCTATTATACCGTCTTTTTCTTTCTTTTGCAATTTTTCTTTTCTTTCTTTTGTTTTCATTTATGTTTTTTTATGAGCTAATTAAAGTTTTTTTCATGTAATTCAAACAATAAAAAAAGGCATAAAAAAATCCCGAAGCGCGTACCTTCGGGATTTTCTATGCAATTCAATTACTGAGCAAGCTTAACCGGGTTCAGTTTTACGCCAGGTCCCATAGTCGGGGCGATCGTAACACTTCTCAGGAACTGTCCTTTGACAGCTGACGGTCTTGCTTTGTTGATTGCTTCAATAAGCGTCTGGAAGTTGTCCGTTAACTGCTCCTCTGTGAAAGAAGCTTTTCCAATTGGCACATGAATGATATTTGTCTTGTCCAATCTGTATTCAATCTTACCAGCTTTGATATCCTTAACAGCCTTTGTTACGTCCATAGTAACTGTTCCGGCTTTCGGGTTCGGCATTAAGCCCTTCGGTCCAAGGATACGGCCCAGACGTCCAACAACACCCATCATATCCGGTGTAGCAACTACGACGTCAAAATCAAGCCATCCTTCATTCTGGATCTTCGGTACCAGTTCTTCTGCTCCAACGAATTCAGCACCTGCTGCAAGAGCTTCATCAGCTTTTGCATTCTTAGCGAATACAAGGACACGAACTTTTTTACCTGTTCCGTGCGGCAGTACAACTGCACCACGGATCTGCTGGTCAGCATGGCGGCCATCACAGCCTGTTCTGATATGAACTTCGATTGTCTCATCAAACTTTGCTACTGCAGATTTTTTTGCAAGTGCAATAGCGTCTTTTACATCGTAGAGCACTGTACGGTCGATTGCCTTTGCAGCCTCTGCGTATTTCTTTCCTCTTTTCATATTAAATAACCTCCTGGTGGTATTTGCGGGAAACTCCCTCCCACTTGTTCATCTGTTTACAAAAGTACAAGAGTACGGTTGCGAACCTCAGGATCCCCCTATCAGCCCGCCTTTACAAAGCTCTTTACTCCTCGACTGTGATACCCATGCTGCGAGCTGTTCCTGCGATCATGCTCATAGCTGCCTCAATGCTTCCTGCATTCAGGTCAGGCATCTTCATCTCAGCGATCTCTCTGATCTTATCTTTTGAAATTGTAGCTACTTTTGTCTTGTTCGGAACTCCTGAACCGGATTTGATGTTGCAAGCCTTTTTCAGAAGGACTGCTGCCGGCGGAGTCTTTGTGATGAAGCTGAAGCTTCTGTCTGCGTATACAGTGATAACAACCGGAATGATCAGGTCGCCTTTATCAGCTGTTCTCGCATTGAACTCTTTTGTAAACTGAACAATATTTACACCATGCTGTCCAAGAGCCGGACCAACTGGTGGAGCTGGTGTTGCTTTACCAGCAGGAATCTGCAATTTAATATATCCTGTTACTTTCTTTGCCATGTTAGGCACCTCCTATGTGGTAATGTCGGGGGTCTCGTCCCTCCCACGTCCTACGGTCTGATCGCCGCAGGCTTCTTTTACATGTTGCTATGAGTATCGCGTCCTGTGCGATGCCCACACCTGTCAGATCTTTCTGATCTCTGTGAAACTTATCTCAACCGGTGTTTCACGACCGAACAGTTCAACGTTGATTGTGACACTCTGCTTGTTCTGGTTCACAGCCTGAATCACCCCAATCGTATCTTTCCATACGCCTCCGATTACAGAAACTGTATCGCCCTCAGCAAACTCCACCTCAATGTTGTTAGCCTGAATACCGAGATTAAACATCTCTGTCTCAGTAAGCGGAACAGGCTTGGAGCCCGGACCAACAAATCCTGTGACACCACGTGTATTTCGTACGACATACCAAGTGTCATCATTCATCACCATATTGAGCAGCACATAGCCCGGAAACATCTTTTTCTGAACTGTTTTCTTCACGCCATTTTTCACTTCGACAACATCCTGAAGCGGCACGCGAACCTCCAGAATCTGATCTTCCAGATGTCTGTTTTCAATCGTCTTCTCGATGTTGGCCTTTACTTTGTTCTCATACCCTGAATAAGTATGTGCTACATACCAGTTAGCTTCTGCCATACAATCACCTTTGCCCTCATTTCATTTAGAAACTGATGTTTACCAGAATATCAACGCCATACTTGAAAATGAAATCCAAGATCGCAATGATCATCCCGAGTACGATAGAAACGGCAACGACAGCACCGGTCTCTTTCACCAGTGACTTCCGATCCGGCCATATGATTTTTTTAAACTCTGCCTTAAGGCCGTCGAACCAGTTTTTCTTCAAACTTTTTTCAGTTTTTTCTGCCATACCTTCACTTCCTTTGCACGAATCTACCGACTATTTCGTTTCTTTGTGTAATGTGTGTGTTCTGCAGAAACGACAGTATTTCTTCGTTTCCATTCTGTCAGGATGCGTTTTCTTATCCTTCGTCATGTTGTAATTACGCTGCTTACATTCTGTACATGCCAATGTGATTCTTACACGCACAACTTCCACCTCGCTCTCCTTGTTAGTTTACGTCAGCGGATAACCGCTGTTTTTTTAGGCATAAAAAAAAAGCCTGCTTCCATACGCCCGTTTAGTGTAACATACACCTGCGGTGGAAGTCAAGCTTTTTTCATATTATTCCGTTACTTGTTGACTATCTTGTTGCCTTTTTTGCCTATCCTCGGCCAAAACGCCATTACTCAGCTAAAGTCTGAAGGTAATCCCAGTCCTCAACAAGAGGTTTGATTGCCGGGATTGTTGCTTCACGGATGGTATCATCTGGAGTAATGAACTCTACGCCATACTCTTTCAGCTGTTCTACCAAATCAGTCTCTGCCTGCTGAACTGCTTCATCGTTCCATGCGATGGCATTGCTGATAGCTGTCTGCACTACTTCCTGATCATGTTCAGACATTGCATTCCAAACATCTCCGCTGATAAAGATCATGTTCGGGCAGATAATGTGGTTTGTAAAAATAACATTTTTTACCACTTCGTAGAATTTGTTGCTCTCAAACGTAGGAAGCGGATTTTCCTGACCGTCAACCGTACCTGTCTGAAGTGCCATATACAGTTCATTTAAGTTCATCGGTGTAGCTGCTGCTCCCCAGGACTCAACCATCTTTACATACATATCAGTCTGCGGTACACGGATCTTCATACCCTTTAAGTCTTCCAAGGTATTAATCGGCTTATTTGTGGTAAGCTGTCTTGTTCCATAATAGAACGTACCCATAATACGCACATTAATGGAATCAAACAGTTCATTCAAAGTGTCGCGGTATTCGCCGTTCATGGCATTCTGCATATGCTCAACGCTCTGCCACAAATACGGAGCTTCTACCTGAGCTGCCTTCGGAATCCAAGAAGCAAACTGTGAAGGTCCCTCTGTGATGATATCTACCATTCCTTCCTGAATGCCCTCTACCAAATCAGTAGAGCCGCCCAGCACACCATTGGGATATCCCGTCACATGAACCCCTTCTGCATTTGCATTGATCTCATCAATGGCTTTCATCATCATCTGGGTAGTGACAGCTGTTTCCGGGTGAACAGAACCCCATTTCAGTTCAACCACATCGTCCGCGCTAGCTGTCATGCCTGCTCCAAGAGACATAGCCATGCATGCTACCATTGCTGCTGCAACCATTTTTTTCATCTTCATCTGTAAATCCCTCCTACTAAATTATTTTTTATCGTCCAGCATCGGCCATAGCCGTTTACTGCAAAAAAGTTTGTCTGCAAATCAACCATGAAGGAGATTAGGCAGGAAGTGTTATCCCTGCAAATCAGCCATAGAGGAGATTTGGCAGGAAATTTGTCAGGACCGGCACGTAAGTGATCAGCATCAATACAATAAAAAG
>JALFIB010000300.1 GCA_022776305.1 Lachnospiraceae bacterium | reverse complement strand
TATATGCCCAGCTGTACCAATGATAATATGCTCCATTTCTTCCCTCCTTCTTGTTCATTATAGCATAGCAAGAGCCAATGGGGACGGGGATTGTGACCATTGGTCGGCTCATTTTATTTATTTGCTAAATACTGCCTCATTCCACATCAATTCATTTTTGAACTGGCGGATGTTTGTATCTTTATCAATGTATACAGCTTCGATTCCCATTTCCGCTGCCCAGTCACCCATCTGTTCTGCTGTTAAGTCGTATGTAAATGCTGTATGATGAGCACCGCCTGCAAGGATCCATGCTTCTGCTCCTGTGCGAAGATCTGGCTGTGGTGTCCAGAATGCTGTTGCTACCGGAAGTTTTGGCATTGGTTTCTCTGTCTTCTTACAATCTACGTTATTGATGATCAGACGGAATCTGTCTCCAAGGTCAATCAGTGATGTTGCGATTGCCGGTCCTTCTTTTGCTGTAAATACAAGACGAGTTGGATCTTCACGATTTCCCATAGACAATGGCTGACACTTGATACTGATTGGACCATCTGCGATTGTCGGGCAAACCTCAAGCATATGTGCCTGAAGGATTCCTTCTTTTCCAGGAACGAGATTGTATGTGTAATCTTCCATAAATGAAGTTCCTTTTGCATCTTTCATTCCCTGTGTCATAATCTTCATAACACGGACCATAGCTGCTGTTTTCCAGTCGCCTTCTCCACCAAATCCGTATCCTTTTTCCATCAATCTCTGGATAGCAAGTCCCGGCAGCTGTTGTAATGAACCAAGATCACCGAAATGTGTTACGATTGCCTGATAGTTCTGTTCTTCTAAGAATTTTTCAAATCCAAGCTCAATCTGTGCCTGAACTGCTACATGTTTACGGAATTCTGCTTCATCTCTTCCTTCCAGAAGAATCTGATATTTGCTGTAATATTCTTCTACAAGTGCTTCTACATCACTTGATTTTACATCCTGTACAACAGCTGCGATCTCATTTACCGGATAAGCATCTACTTCCCATCCAAACTTAATCTGTGCCTCTACTTTATCGCCCTCTGTTACGGCAACATTTCTCATATTGTCGGCAATACGCATAACACGAACATGGCTGCTTTCAATCACACCGACTGCTGTACGCATCCAAGAACCGATTCTTTCCTGTGTATCCTTATCCTGCCAATATCCCATTACAACCTTACGGCTCTTGTTCAGACGTGTGAAAATGTGTCCGAACTCACGGTCTCCGTGTGCTGCCTGATTTTCATTCATGAAATCCATATCGATTGTATCGTATGGAATCTCGCGATTGAACTGTGTATGGAAATGAAGCAGTGGTTTTCTCAGCTCTTTCAATCCAAGAATCCATGATTTTGCCGGTGAAAATGTATGACACCATACGATGACACCTGCACAGTTTTCATCTGTATTTGCTTCATTAAATGTCTTTCTGATTACTTCATTTGTAATCAGTGTTGGTTTCCATACAACTTCATATGGAAGTAATCCTGATTCATTTAACGCATTTACGATAATCTGTGAATGCTCTGCTACATGTGCCAGACATTCATCTCCATATAAATCCTGTGATCCTGTACAAAACCAAAATTTGTAATCTTTACATCCTAACATAATTTGTTCTCTCCTTTTCAAATCTTATTTTTCGCTCATTTTTTGCAAACTAACACTTTTCTTGCAATTCATTAGTCTGCTTCTTTAACTCTAATTTTAGTATAGCTTTTCAGATGCGAAATAGAAAGAAAAATCTTATCTAGTTATGGACATTTATTACTCTATTTTGTAAAATATAAGAAAATGCTTTTCTCTAAAATTCAAATTGAACGCACGTGGGAAAAATTTGTAATTAGCTTGCCATTTATAGAAGTGAATTTTTTCTCAGCTAAATTCAAGTCGAACATTCGTGAGACTTGGCGCGTGATTCTGGTCAGCGAAGCTGACATATTCCTATCCGAATCACTGCGCATCCTCGCGGAGCGTTTATCTCAGTCGAAGATTGGACTCTTACTTAGATAAATTTGTTATTACTCACCACTTATAGAAGTGGTAGTCTTTTTTGTCTGAGATAAAAATGAGGGCCCAGATCCAGAACTACTTAATCAATTATTTTGCATATCCCATCTTTTGCTTATTGAATATTGGGAGAAAAAGGTTGCATCCCCTAATGAAATATGATAATATCCTTGAGGAATACACAAACGTATTTCTGACACAAACAAGGGAGAGCCGAAAAACCTTCGCTGGTGTTGGTCGGTGATCCCAGAAGGAGAAAGATATGCCGGATAAGACAAAGTATTTTGTAGTTAGACAGAAGGCTGTACCTGAGGTCTTGCTGAAGGTAGTGGAAGCAAAAAGGCTTCTTGATACGAAGCGCGTTGAGACTGTTCAGGAAGCAGCAGATCAGGTAGGCATCAGCAGAAGTTCATTTTATAAATATAAAGATGACATTTTTCCATTCCGCGATAATGTAAAGGGAAAAACCCTTACTTTTGTAATGCAGATGTACGATGAACCTGGTTTGCTTTCAGAAGTGCTGAATGTCGTTGCGCAGTATCATGCAAATATTTTGACGATCCATCAGACCATTCCCACCAACGGAGTGGCTACGTTGACCCTCAGTGTGGAGATTCTCCCGGCGACAGGAGATGCGGCAAGCATGATCGAGACGATTGAAGCAAAAGAGGGAATACAGTATTTAAAAATTTTAGCTAGAGAATAACCCCGTACATAGGATGAATTGAGGAGGATGAAATGGTAAACGTTGCAGTATTAGGATATGGAACAGTTGGCTCAGGAGTTGTAAAGGTGATCGATACGAACCATGACAGCATTTTAGAAAAAGCAGGCGTGGACTTGAACATAAAATATGTGCTGGATTTAAGGGATTTTCCGGACGATCCGATCCAAGAAAAAATAGTCCATGATTATGAAGTGATCGTAAATGATCCGGAAGTATCTATCGTAGTAGAAGTGATGGGCGGTGTTGAGCCTGCTTATACCTTTACAAAACGAGCTCTTATGGCAGGAAAGAGTGTATGTACATCCAATAAGGAATTGGTTGCCAGATGTGGTACAGAATTACAGCAGCTTGCAAAAGAAAACCATGCCAGCTATCTGTTTGAGGCCAGCTGCGGTGGCGGAATCCCCATCATCCGTCCACTTCGCACTTCCTTGACTGCAGATGTGATCGATGAGATCACAGGTATCCTGAATGGTACCACAAACTATATTTTGACAAAAATGATCGAGGAAGGACTTGAGTTTGACGACGTTTTAAAAGATGCACAGCAAAAAGGATACGCCGAGCGTAACCCGGAGGCTGATGTGGAAGGCCACGATGCCTGCCGTAAGATTGCGATCCTTTCTTCACTGGCTTACGGAAAGCGCGTGGACTTTACGGATGTTTATACAGAAGGCATCACAAAGATCACTTCTTCTGATATTGTATATGCAAAGAAAATGAATAAGACCATCAAGCTTCTGGCATACAGCAGCAGACAGGGTGATCAGGTTATGGCCATGGTTGCACCGTATCTTGTCAGCAAAGAGGATCCTCTTTACGCAGTGAATGGTGTGTTCAATGCAATCTTTGTACACGGAAACATGCTGGGAGATGCAATGTTTTACGGACAGGGAGCAGGAAAAGAGGCAACAGCCAGTGCGGTAGCTGGTGATGTGGTGGAAGAAGCACAGATGCTGGGTACAGGAGTGGTATCCTCCTGGAAACCGGAAAAGCAGGTGCTTACCGATGTCTCCAGCACAGAGAAACCTTTCTTTGTACGTATGAAAGGTGATGCTTTAGAAAAAGAAAATCTGGAAAAAGTATTTGGACCGATCAAGGTCATTGGGGCAGGACTTGAAGGAGAATTTGGTTTTGTGACAGAAAAAATGTCAGAAGCATCCTATCAGGAACGGGCTGCAAAAGTGGACGGTATCATTGGAATGATCCGTGTACGTGAAAAATAGAACAGTGGAAAGGACATGCGGATGTGGGAGAGTTCCGGCATCCGCATGAATTTGGTGTAAGAGGATGAAATATATTGTTATACTGGGAGACGGCATGGCAGATGAGCCTCAGGAGGCATTGGGAGGAAAAACACCGCTGGAAGCGGCGGATACTCCTGCCATGGATGAGATGGCGCCGCGCTCGGAGATCGGACTTTTAAAAACAATTCCCGAGGGGATGAGCCCGGGAAGCGATACGGCCAATCTGGCGGTTATGGGTTATAATCCGCGGGAATATTACACAGGCCGTTCCCCGCTTGAAGCACTCAGCATCGGCGTGCCTATGAAGGATACTGATGTAGCCATGCGGTGTAATCTTGTCACCCTTTCAGAAGAAGAACCGTACGAAGAGAAAAGGATCCTTGACCACAGTTCAAGTGAGATCAGTACAGAGGATGCAGCCGTGCTTTTGGAAGCTGTGCGGAAGGAATTAGAAAATGAGACGTACCAGTTTTATGTGGGAACCAGTTACCGTCATTGTGTGATCTGGGCAAACGGCCATGTAGAGCAGCTGGCTGCCCCGCACGACCATCTGACGGAGGTAGTGGGACCCTATCTTCCGGAAAACAAAGTCCTTGCAGATATGATGAAACGCAGCTATGAGATTTTATCAAACCACCCCATCAATGTGGAAAGAAAGGCAAAGGGTTTAAATCCGGCCAACAGCTGCTGGTTCTGGGGAGCAGGGACGAAACCCATGGTGACTTCTTTTGAAGAAAAATACGGAAAAAAAGGCGTGATGATCTCTGCGGTAGACTTACTGAAAGGAATCGCCATCGGTGCAGGCATGGATGTGGTCAATGTCCCGGGAGCCAATGGCGGGCTGCATACAAATTACGAGGGGAAAGCGCAGGCTGCAGTAGACGCACTTTTAAAGCAGAATGCAGATTTTGTTTATGTACATTTAGAAGGGCCGGATGAAATGGGCCATCAGGGCAGTCTGGAACGAAAGGTACAGGCGATTGAAAACCTTGACAAACGCGTGATCCGGATCGTGAAGGAGCAGATGGATCGTTCAGGTGAACCATATCGTATGCTGGTTTTACCTGACCATCCCACACCTCTTCGCATCCGTACCCACAGCGGCGAACCAGTTCCTTATCTGCTGTACGACAGTACAAAGAATATGGGAGACGGCAGGCTTTACGGGGAAAGTGAAGCAAAAGACAGCGGAATCTACCGGGAAGAAGGTTTCCGTATGATGGATGTTCTTTTAGAAAAAGAAGTTTGATCATCAGCAAGCGAACAAAAAAGAAGGCTGGCAACAGGACAGTAGGATCAGATCCACTGGCTGCTGTCAGCCTTTATCTTCATATTTGGGCGGGGCATTCAGTCATATAACCACTCATGTGCAAGCACATCGTGGTTAATGACTTTTGAACATGGCATCATTATATTAGATCTTACATCAAATCAAGATAGAACAATGTCTGGACTGTGTATAGATATGGCCGGACAAACAAAAGGCCGATACCGAAAGAGATCACACTGAGCAGCAGCATTCCGATAAAGGATAAATAAAGGTAGAACATTCTTCCTTTATTTCCTTTCATGAGGGACCAGCTTTCACGGATCAGCTGCACGACGGATTTCCAAGGGCTGTCACAATAGAGAAACAGCACAAGGGAAAGGGATAATTGTAGCCACACAACAATCGCCGTGGAAAGGATCAAGACAATAAGCGGAAGAATCCACTCCTTGGGGGAATCGTTTAAAAATCTGCTGATGCACCAGCTAAAAGAATAGCTGAATGCTGTCTGTAGTATGAACTGCAGTACGGAGTAAAGTGCTACCGGTTCCGGATGGTCAGAAAATGCAGAAAATAAGTCTTTGATCAGGAACGGACGGTGGCGGCAGAGGTTCAAAAACAGCCGGATCATGCCTGCAAATAAAAGGTAATACACTACATTGCACAAAACAGTGCATACAAGATATAAAATAGTGCTAAAAAGGCTGTCGGCTGTGGGGAAGGCGTATTCCAGAAGATAATTCAGACCCAGATCAAAGAATCCCATTAAAAGGGTGACAAGGGCAAGAAAGCTGTACTTTCCTTCCATTAGGATGCGGGCACCCAGCTTCAGATCGCGTATTTTAGTTTTTATCATAAGAATATATTCTCCCCTTCCTGATAGTCTTCAAGAGGTCCTGCAGGGGAATCCTCCTCTCCTGGGTGCTTCTCAGATTTATGGTCGCTGTCGTCTCCTCCATTTAAGAAAGGGAAGATAGACGAAAGATAGTCATCGAGATCAAAATCGGCATCACCGGTGTATGCCTGGATGTAATACTCCAGATATGAGCGCATCAGAGGATCTGTGAAAACCTTTTTTACAGCCACAGAAGTGATCACTACTGTAGCACAGATGCCGCAGATGCCGCAAACGATAGCGGCTTTGCAGCGACTTGCCAATTTTGAACCTGTGCGTGACAGAAGCGCGCAGAGGATAGCGAGTGCCCCGCAAGGTAGGGAAATATAGAAAAACGAACAAAACATCACAGACAGGATCCCAAGAATCAGGGATGCCTTGGCCATACCATTTCGCCGCGGGCGCTGCTGGTACATGTCCTGATGAAAATCGCCGTTTCCATATGTGTTGTTTTCGTACATAGGCATGCTCCATTCATAAATGTAATTATAGTGTGTATGGTGTTAAAACGAATAGATACATATTAGCACAATTAAAACGGACTGACAAGAAAAGATGGGGATGAATCCTTGCCTGAAAAGATAGGGTTGAATCGTTACTTGTGATTTTATCAGGAATAGGATATACTGTCATAGGAAAAAAGAGAGTTACAGCAGGAGGAAATATGGATATTATTAAAACATTGGCACAGGAATTGGAGATCAAACCCTGGCAGGCGGAAGCTGCCGTAGGACTCATCGATGGGGGGAATACCATTCCTTTTATTTCACGATATAGAAAAGAAGCGACCGGATCTTTAAATGATGAAGTGCTGAGAAAATTATTTGAGCGATTGAATTATCTGCGCAGTTTAGAGGAAAAAAAGGCTCAGGTCCTTGCGACGATAGAAGAGCAGGGAAAACTTACGCCGGAATTGAAAAAACAGATCGAAGATGCCCAGACTTTAGTCGTGGTGGAGGACTTGTACCGTCCTTTCCGGCCGAAACGCCGTACGAGAGCTACCATCGCGAAAGAAAAAGGACTGGAGCCTCTGGCAAACCTGATCCTTTTGCAGATGACAAAAAATCCCATTGAAAAAGAAGCGGAACCGTTTTTGTCAGAAGAAAAGGACGTAAATACTGTGGAAGATGCCATCGCAGGAGCAAAAGATATTCTTGCAGAAAGCGTTGCGGATGAGGCGGATTACCGTATCAAGATCAGAGAGATGACAATGCGGGAAGGGCTTTTGTCTACAGAAGCAAAGGATGAAAAAGCGGAGTCTGTCTATGAAATGTATTACAATTATACAGAGCCTGTGGAAAAAGTGGCAGGACATCGTATCCTTGCCATCAACCGTGGGGAAAAAGAAAAGTTCCTGACAGTGAAAATCGAGGCGCCGGAAGAGAAGATCCTTCGCTATCTGGAAAAGCAGGTGATCACACGGGAGAATCCCAATACTTCGTCGATTTTGCAGGAAGTGGTTGCAGACAGCTATAAAAGGCTGATTGCCCCGGCGATTGAACGTGAGATCCGCAATGTATTGACTGAAAAAGCAGAGGACGGTGCAATTTCAGTATTTGGAAAAAATCTGGAGCAGCTGTTGATGCAGCCACCTATTGCAGGGCAGGTGGTACTGGGCTGGGATCCGGCATTCCGTACAGGGTGTAAGCTGGCTGTGGTAGATGCCACTGGAAAAGTGCTGGATACCACAGTGGTTTACCCTACAGCTCCTACAAATGAGGCGAAAATCCGGGCTGCAAAGGATACGGTGGAAAGGATGATCCGGAAGTACGGTATCACGTTGATCTCTCTTGGAAACGGGACAGCTTCCCGTGAATCAGAGCAGGTGATCGTGGAAATGTTGAAAGAGATCCCGGAGAAGGTTTCTTATATGATCACAAATGAGGCAGGGGCTTCTGTATATTCGGCCAGCAAGCTTGCTACAGAAGAATTCCCTAATTTTGATGTGGGGCAGAGAAGTGCCGCATCCATTGCACGCCGTGTACAAGATCCTCTGGCCGAGCTGGTGAAGATTGATCCAAAATCCATCGGCGTAGGGCAGTATCAGCACGATATGAACCAGAAGAAATTAGGCGAAGCATTGGACGGTGTAGTGGAAGATTGCGTAAACCGTGTAGGAGTTGATTTAAATACGGCATCCGCGCCCCTTATGGAGCATATTTCCGGTATTTCAAAAGCCATTGCAAAAAATATTGTGGCTTACCGGGAAGAAAACGGACGTTTTAAAGACCGCAGGGAGCTTCTGAAGGTACCGAAACTGGGGCCGAAAGCATTTGAACAGTGTGCAGGGTTTATGCGTATCACAGGTGGAACGGATCCGTTGGACGGAACCAGTATCCATCCGGAAAGCTATGAGGCTGCCGGAAAACTGCTGGAAGAGCTTGGGTATACGAAAGAATGGATCACTGGCTCCGCAGTGAAGTCCCTCTATATCAAGGATTATAAAAAAATGGCGGAAAAACTTGGGATCGGAGAGCCTACCCTGCGTGATATGGTAAAGGAATTGTGCAAACCGGGCAGAGATCCCCGCGATGAGATGCCCGGGCCGATCCTGCGCACAGATGTACTTGAGATGAAAGACCTAAAAGAAGGTATGATCTTAAAGGGAACCGTGCGCAATGTGATCGATTTCGGTGCATTTGTAGATATCGGTGTACATCAGGACGGACTTGTCCATATTTCCCAGCTGACAGATAAAAAATTTGTCAAACATCCGCTGGAGGTAGTAAGCGTGGGAGACATTGTGGAAGTGAAAGTACTCAGTGTAGACCTGCAGAAAAAGCGGATTGCATTAACGATGCGCCTTTAAGGTGCCAGAGTCATAAGCCATTCACCACGATGCGCTTGCGTATGAGTGGTTATATGGCTGAATGACCCGCCCAATTATGAGGTTAGAAGTGGAATCATGATTCCACGATGTGCCTTTGGATGATCTCGCTGATCGAACGGTAAAGATAAGGCTTGATCTTCTCCAAGGGCACAGGCTGTTCGTATAGGATCGGATTATAGATAGAACTGCTGACCGTCTCAATGATCATGTAGATCATGATCTCGGGGTCACAGAATTCATATCCGGAATCATGGAGCAAGTTTACGAATAATTCATATGCGTTATGATCCTGATCGTCATGGAAAGAGATCATGTTATTTCGGAATACGCCCCAGCTAAGATGCTTAGAGATGAGTTTTAGCAGGGAGCGATCCGTATTCAGACGATCAATGATGAAATCAGCCATGTAGATGATCTGCCGTTCAAAACCAGTAATGCCGTGCTCCGTGACGGAGTGGTATGCATCGAAAAGCAACATGGTCGCCTGATGGGCAATAAGCTTGTTCCTGATATCATATTTATCTGTAAAGTAGAGATAAAAAGTCCCTTTGGCCACTCCGGCTTCTTTTACAATATCTGAAATGGAAGTATTTTGGAATCCTTTTGAAGTAAACAGCGAGAATGCTGTGTTTAAAAGGGATTCCTTTTTTTGTTTTTTATTTAGATCAACTTTCCCCATCCGAATACCTCTTTTCCTTAGTTTTTCCTTCACCTATATCTTTTTTAACATAAAAATGACGAATGGTCAATATTTTTTAAAATAGATATTGACTAATGGTCATTTTTGGAGTATAACACCTAGTATGAAAAATGACTAAAGGTCAATTTTGAAAGGATGATGGACAATTTATGAAAGCAGGAGAATGGATCGCAAAGCACAAGTATTTCATTTTAGGGCTGAGTATCAT
This sequence comes from Lachnospiraceae bacterium, assembly GCA_022776305.1. GTDB lineage: Bacteria > Bacillota > Clostridia > Lachnospirales > Lachnospiraceae > Choladousia. Next base: position 2,098 of record JALFIB010000300.1, on the reverse strand, counting down.
TCTGTTGATTCCATCGATGATAGGAATTGCCAGAACAAGGATCAACTATGATCTGCTCAGCTACCTTCCAAAGTCTCTTGAGACAGTGGAAGGGCAGGACATCATGGTAGACGAATACGGAATGGGTGCTTTTTCCATGGTAGTTGTGGAGGGCATGGAGCTAAAAGACGTCCAGAAATTGAAAGAGGCGTTCAGCGAGATTGAACACGTGGAAAATGTCCTCTGGTATGACGATGTGGCAGATATTACCCTTCCTGTAGAAATGATACCAAAAGACTATCGGGAGGCTTTTTTTAACGGCGATGCCACAATGATGATCGCATTATTTGATCATACCACTTCTTCCGATGAAGCTATGGAAGCAGTCACGCAAATGAGAAAAGTAGCAGATGAGCGATGTTTCATCAGTGGAATGAGCGGTATCGTTACAGATATTAAAAATTTGTCCCTGCAGGAACTGCCGATTTACGTTGTGATTGCCGCGGGACTGTCGTTCCTTGTTTTGGAACTTGCTACAGAATCATTTTTGGTTCCCGTATTTTTCCTGTTAAGCATCGGCCTTTCCATTTTATATAATCTGGGAAGCAATGTTTTTCTGGGAGAGACTTCCTATATTACAAAAGCATTGACAGCGGTGCTGCAGCTTGGTGTGACCATGGACTATTCCATTTTCTTGTTGGAAAGCTATGAAGAAAGCAAGAAAAAATACCCTCAGGACAAAAATAAAGCCATGGGGCTTGCTATCTCCAATACATTCCGCTCCATTGTGGGAAGTTCTGTTACGACAGTGGCTGGTTTTATCGCACTTTGTGCCATGACCTTTGCCCTTGGCAAAGACCTTGGAATCGTCATGTCGAAGGGCGTGGTCATCGGCGTGATCTGCTGTGTAACCGTTTTACCGGCGATGATCCTGATTTTTGATAAACCCATCGAAAAGACGAAGCATAAGCCTTTGATTCATGCTATGGATAAAACATCTGCATTTATTGCGAAGCATTATAAGGCGTGGATCCTATTATTCCTGCTTCTTCTGTTCCCGGCAATTTACGGAAACAACCATACACCCATTTACTACAACATTGCCCAGTCTTTGCCGGATACACTGCCCAGCAATATGGCAAATGATAAACTGGAAGAAGATTTCCATATGAGTACTATCCACATTATTATGCTGGACAAAGATATGGATGCAAAAGACAAACGCGCTATGATGGCAGAAGTAGAACAGGTGGATGGAGTAAAATGGGCGATCGGATTGAATTCTCTGGTGGGACCTTCCGTACCTGACAGTATGATCCCGAAAGACCTGAGAAGTATGCTGCAAAGTGAAAACCATGATCTGGAATTTGTCTGCTCCGAGTATATGTCCGCTACACCGGAGGTAAACAGCCAGATTGAGCAGATCGACCATATTGTAAAATCCTACGATAAGAAAGGAATGGTCATTGGGGAGGCACCGCTTATGAAAGACCTGCAGGATGTAACAGACGTTGATCTTGTACACGTAAATACCCTTTCTATAGCAGCTATTTTTATCATTATCCTGTTTGTATTTAAATCCATCTCACTTCCCATCATCTTGGTGGCGGTGATTGAATTTGCCATCAATATTAATATGGCTATTCCGTACTATCAGGGGATCAGCCTTCCGTTTGTGGCAAGCATTGTCATTGGTACGATACAGTTGGGAGCTACCGTAGATTATGCGATTTTAATGACAAACCGTTATATAAAAGAGCGCCAGAGCGGAAAAGGAAAGAAAGAAGCTGTATCCATCGCACATAAATCATCCATGGTATCCATTGTTACCAGCGGCTGTAGCTTCTTTGCCGCAACCTTCGGTGTGGCATGTTACTCTCAGGTAGATATGATCGGCTCTATTTGTACGCTTTTGTCACGGGGGGCGCTGATCAGCATGGTCGTAGTAATCTTTATTTTGCCTGCAATGTTCCTTGTCTTTGACAAGGTGATCATCAAGACAACCATGGGATTTCGTAAAAAGAAACAACAGTCCCAGTTAAATTTGAAGGAGGCTTAATCTTATGAATAGAAATAAAAAGATCGTAAAAACAATGGCAGCTGCTGCAATGGCAGGAGT
>JALFIB010000257.1 GCA_022776305.1 Lachnospiraceae bacterium | reverse complement strand
TTATTCCCACTCGATCGTGCCCACATTGTTTACCATTTTCACTTGATGTCAAAATGAAATCTATAAACGTAAGTTTTTTCTTCTCCGTGGGAAATGTTTTCGAGGAGATGCAATATAACCTTGTAGGTACGATGTTGCATTCCTGCGATTTTCTGCTTCAATATTCCATGGATATTGATTGATCCAGTACTTATCTCCCAAAAACAGTTCTTCGACATCAAAGTTTTCATCTAGCTTGACCGGGTGAAAGGAAAGCGTAACGAACTCAAAGCCGATATCTTGCATGACAATTCTTCGTATGACATCATCCCCTTCACATCCTGAATATACAAATATGCTATATCTGTCTGCAAAAGAATAGAGATCGGGTCCATATTCAAGGCATTTTCTTGGCCTACGCATCCATTGAAATGATAACCCTTCATATGGCCAGCCTGTACCAAAAAGCTCATCTTTTTTTAATCTGCCATATTCATTTTCAGCACATTTTTCTTTGCTTTCATCAAATATCCAGGCGATTCTACGGCCGCTGTTCAGATGAAAAGCAGTCCTGGACATAAATTCCTCTTCTGAGATAGGGCTTTTCTGAAATTCTATTACCGTATTTTTCTCAGGTATAAAAACATCTGCGATATGTATTTCTCCAGTTTTTTCATCCAGAAATCGATACTCATTATTTTCTTTTGGAAAAAATCCTTGCATCCGAAGATGCCATTTGGATTTGCTGTCTTTATTATTTCCCCAGCCACAGGGAGTCCCTGCCTTATGCGAAAAGTACGGTCTGTTTATCCTACCTGCTTTGTGGACTAATGGCTCCCCGCATTCTGGGCAGAAAGCATGAACCGATGGTGAAGCATCATCTGCATAGATTCGGGTACCAAATTCATCTTGTGCAACAAACATATTTCGAATCCTTTCTCTGGGGAATAGGCTTCCACATTACAGTGGTTTTTTTCCATGCTATCTCACTCTACTTCTACATTTTTTACAATAGTTTGGGCCGCCTCTCCAACTCTTTTCTTCTTGTTACAACATATACGGACTCCGGATTTCTTTTCCTCGCCCAAGCATAGTCCGCTCCTTAGTCCATACTGCCGCTGCCTTTATTCCCACCGAACTCACAGCCGTGTACATGGTCATGTCCATAATACCACCTGCCGTATCGGTAGCCGTAGTGAGGCGGACAATTGGCACAGTCACCATTGCACCTTCCGTTGTGTTTTCTGCCTTGGTGAAAGGAAATGCCAGCACTTGCACCTGCCAAAATAGCAGCGAGAGTGCCAAAGAAACCCAACTTCGGTGCAGGCGATTATCCTCATTTTCATGATTAAACACATCTTTCCGACCGAACCATTGCTCATCTGCAAAATTATTCATCTTGTTGCAGAGCCATACAGGTGTCATAACTTCCGCTTTCTTTCGTGTTCTGTCCTGCTGTTCTTCGAGAGCCTTACTGATGCGTGGTTGCAGCTGCAGAGCATTTATTCTGGTAAGTTGCTTTTCCAGCATCGGATCCGTATCGTTATATCCGGTTCCCCGGTATGTGTAAGCATCTGTCGCCCAAATAATATTTTGTTTTGTAGACTTATCTTTCAAAAGTATAGGAAGAACGTCTATAATTGGATAAGCATTAACATCTATCAGTTTTTCCATTCAGCCTCCCATTTAAGCGGTAATGATTCGTTTTCCTTCGATTCATTGTAATTAATGTGTGTTCATCAACCAGCTGTTTTTGCTAGCCGGTAGAATAATATGTGTTTCTGTGCCGTTAGGCACGCCTTGAACCTTTAAAATACCGTTACCAAAATTTGATATAGTGAAATTGCAGTAATGTGAACCACATTCATAGCCAGTATGAACAACGCAATCGAACCTCTGGTTGCCTTTTCCTGCTTTGTCTTGATGATTTCTTAGGCCATAACTTCTTTTGGCAAAGCTAAAGGTGTTTTCAGCATCAATCTATCTACGTTGTCAATGTATTCCTGTGCAAACATGATTATGGTTTCCTACCAACTGGGATAGCGGTTTTCACCTACCCGGACGGTGACGTCATGAGAGCTGGAATACTCAGTCCCACTCTATTAATTTATGTTTTTTTAAACGTGATCTAATTGCCCCAGTTGTTCTATTATGTAATAATGCTATGTCCTTGATTGAAACCCCTGCAATGAATTCCTGTTTAACACGCTCATCTTCTTCATCAGTCCACGCTGATCCTGCTCTTTCCAGACGATTGTTTGTGTGTGTAAGAGTTGAACCATATACAACATCTTCAACATTATCTTTCATTTCTAGTATGAACTCTTTTATTTGTACAAAATGTTCTACAATTAGCTTCTGAATATTATCCGGATACAACAACAACGTATATTTCTTTCCACCTGGGCTGGTTTTTTCTATAGTTTTTATTCCAGCTTCTAATCCCTTAAATGTCTGCGTTTTTATAAACACACCACTCTTATTTTCTTCCCTTGTATATCCTTCTGACACAAGGAATTCCCATATTACAGCATTGGTAACCTTTTTTGCATTTTTTACTGTGCAGACGCGATTGAGCTCTTCTTTAATTTCACTTATGTAATATAATTTTGTGTATTTAAAATTCGATGCATCTGATTCCTCAAGATAAAAGTCCCTTTTTCTCTTTGATTTCTTTTCTGTTCTATGCTTTATATCTATTTCTCCTTGCTCATCTTCTTTTATACTTATAACTGCATTTGGATGAATGGCCTTGAAAGATAATATCTCATCAAGAAACCTGTTCCCGTACTTTTCATACTTTGCAACTCCTACACCAGAAATATTAAGCATTTGTTCTTTATTTTGCGGAACCTTAACACACATATCGATTAAGGTCTTATCACTGAAAATTATATATGGAGGCAAAGCT
>JALFIB010000218.1 GCA_022776305.1 Lachnospiraceae bacterium | reverse complement strand
TTTTGGCTCCTATGCCCGCGGGGAAGAAACGGGCGAATCGGACATTGACGTGGTTGTAATTGGCGGTGAAAAATTCAGGCCGGTGGACATATTCGCTTTTGGGGAAGAACTCCGCCAGCTTACCGGGAAGGACGTCGATGCATTTGAAATCCGTGAGATCAATAAGGATACAGAGTTTTATGAAAACGTGATGAAGGAAGGTGTACGTATCGCGTGAAAAATGTTTACCCAGACCAGCCGTGGAACATGGTTTCTGGCCTGAGGCACCGCCTTGTGCATGATTATGAAGGGACGAACTGGACGATCATTGTAGAAGTGGTCTTCCATGACATGGACCCATTTGTACAGGCGGTAAAACAGATCGTTGAAGAAATGTAAATTATATTAGGGCATTGTTTGCTGTTTGGAAGGGGTAGGAAGTTCCTGCCCCTTTTTTTCGTGAAAGAAAGGAAGAAAAAATGGAAAAATGCAATAAGATCCGGGCCCTTAGGGCGGATGAGATCGAATGCCGTGTGGCAAAGGTAACAGAAAAAGGCGTATCCCTGCTGCTCTACAAGGATGCACGGGTAGACCAGAACATCCTTGACGAAGCCTTTGGCTTGTACAACTGGAAAAGGGAGCACGTGTTCATGGGCGATGCATTGTTCTGTACCGTCAGTGTCCGGGACAGTGACGGCAACTGGGTCGGGAAACAGGACGTAGGGACACCGTCCTATGCAGAACCTGTAAAAGGGGCGGCAAGCGATGCATTCAAGCGTGCCTGCTTCAATTTAGGGATCGGGCGTGAATTATACACAGCCCCTTTCATCTGGATCCCGGCTGGCAAGGCAGGGGTGGAAAAGGAAAAAGACAAATATGTGGCAAAAGGCCGCTTCCGTGTTTCCAAGATTGGCTATGATGCCAAAAGGGCGATCAATGAATTGCATATCGTGGATGCTTCAGGGGCGGAAGTGTATGCGTACAAAGCCGCAAAAAAGGATGCTGCGGATGGGGCAGCGGAAAAAGCGGGCAGCATGGGAAGGGAACCGGAAAAGGAACTCCGCATGGAACTTCAAAGGACAGGGATAAGCGAAGAGGCCGTATGCAGCCGGTACCATGTGGCCGACATTAGTGAAATCAAAGGTGAATTATATGGGCGAGCCATGGCAGCATTGAGAAAGACGAAGGATGCTGCATGAGGAAGGAGGAAACATGGATTTTAATACTTTTATACAAATGGTTAAGGATGCATTGGAAGAGAGGCTTGGCGGCACGGCATCCGTGGGGATACACAGGGCCATGAAGAACAATGGGATCGTGGAAGAGCGGATTGCAATTACAAGGAAGGGATGCAAGGCGGCACCACTGGTGGACCTGCAGCCGTATTTCCAGCAGTACCAGTCGGGGCAGGGCTTTGATGAATGCATCAGTAACATACTGGAAGGCTGCCGCAGCTGCGGGAAAGACATGGAAAGCCTGCAGGAGGCTGCGCAGGGGATGCGGGACTGGGAAAACGTAAAGGGGTCAGTCTTCCCGTTCCTGCTTTCCCGGGAAAGGAACCGGGAACTGCTGGGCTCCGTCGCATACGAGGAATACTTGGACCTTGCAATCTGCTTCTATATCCGCTTCCCGCACCATGATGGCATTGCCAAAATCAAGTACGGGTACCTGCAGATGTGGGGGATAAGCCTTGGCACCCTTATGGCGCAGGCCCTTGAAAACATGGGGCATGATGGCTATGGGGTTATCCCTTTGGGGCAGCTTGTTGGGGAAATGGCAGGGGAACCACCCATGGAAGTGGATGGGGGCTTCCCCATGGCAGTCCTTAGCAACAAAGGGAAAATGTATGGTGCGGCAGGGATGCTGGACACAGGGGTTTTGGATTCATATGCAAAGGCAGTAGGCGGGGACTTGTATATCCTGCCGTCAAGCCTGCATGAAGTAATACTGCTTCCTGCACTAGGCGGCTACGTGGCAGAACAACTGAAAGCCATGGTCTCCGATATCAATTCGGAATGCGTGCCAACAGAGGACTGCCTTTCGGACAGCGTCTATTATTACAGCTGCAGTGATAAAACGGTAAAGCTGGTGGCGTAAGCAATATGGAAGGAAACATACGGAAGGAAACATATGGAAGAAAGCATACAGAAGGAAACATACGGAAAAAAACATATGGAAGGAGAAAAGGTTATAATGGAAGGGAAAGGGCATGTGCCAATCATTCGGCTGGAAGCAGTCAAAGTAGGGGAGATAGGATATGGAGGGGGCCGGCTTGACGATTCGGATAAAGTAGCGGCGCTGCTCCAGTCCAAGTTTGGGAACCCGGACCGGGAATATGCCATCACGGTAGCCGTGGATTCCAAGCTTTCCCCACTCTCTATTGAAGTAGTAGGGATCGGGAGCGTAAACTTGTGTATCGTTGAGCCGAGGGAAATATTCAAAAACTTGATATTATCGAATGCCTCTGCATTTTTCCTCGCCCATACACATCCAACCGGGGATGTGACACCCAGCAAAGAAGACATCGCAATAACGGAACATTTGGAGAAGGCAAGTGAGACCATGGGCATCCCCATGCTGGACCATATCATCTTCTCTGCAGGCCAATACTACAGCCTCAGGGAACATGGTGACCTAAGCGGGGATTTATAGGAAGGGATGGATTGTAAAACTTCTCACTGCCGTAATGGTGGTGGGAAGTTTTACGCTTATACTCGAACTGTTTATTTATTTTTGGACGCAACACGCATTATCTTGGCAATAGCCGGTTATATAATAAAGTAGTTTATAACAAAATAATTACCGGCCACGATAATATTGATTTAGTATCCGTTTGTTTCAGTTTTATATACAGGAATAAAATGAATGTAGTATAATAACAATAGTTTTCTGGATAAAGCCTGTACAGTATAAAAGAGGTAAAGGGAGTAGGCATGGAAATATATATTTATAGTAGAAAATCAAAATGGACAGGCCGGGGGGAAAGCGTAGAAAACCAAGTGCAGATGTGCCTTGAGTATATTAAACGGAATATTCCAGATTCTTCAAATGCAACAATACGCGTTTTTGAAGATGAAGGATACTCTGGAAAGAATACAAAACGCCCGGAATTCCAAAATATGATGCAAGAAATTAGGAAAGGAAAATGCAGTTTCCTTGTGTGTTATAAGCTTGACCGAATGGGAAGGAACATTATTGATATCGCTAGTATGGTGGAAGAGTTAAATAATTTAAAAGTATCTTTTATCAGTATAAAAGAAAACTTTGACACATCGACACCTCTAGGTAAGACTATGCTCTACATTGCAGGTATTTTCGCACAAATGGAGCGTGAACAAATTGCAGAGCGTGTAAAAGATAATATGATGTTATTAGCAAGGGATGGAAGATGGCTGGGTGGGAATACACCGCTGGGGTTTCAGTCTGAGAAGGAAGAACGTATTTTAGTTGGAGACAAGATAAAATCCTCATATAAACTTGCTGTTAATAAACAGGAAATGGCTACCGTCCATTTTATATTCAATGAGTTTCTGGAAAAGCAGTCTTTGGTTAAAGTAGTAGAATTCTTTTTGAAAAATGATATTCGGACAAAACGTGGAAAAGAATATACGACTGTGGGGATCCGGGACATATTGATAAATCCGGTTTACTGTGTTGGTGACGAAGATGCATATGATTATTTTGAATCGTTAGGCTGCCAAATGTGTTTTACAAGAGAAGAAGCAACCGGGAAATACGGTATAATAGCATATGCACGTACATCATCCATAGCCTATAGTAACCAAAACAACCCTCCGGAAGAATGGATAATTGCTTTGGGAAAACATCAAGGGCAGATAAAAGGAAAAGACTTTGTGAAAGTACAGAGGTTGATAGAAGCAAATAGTATTAAGTCAAATGCTTTTCATAAAGTCCGCAATGAGGTTGCTCTTTTATCAGGGCTTTTATATTGCACTTGTGGGCATGCAATGCGTCCAAAATATTATAATGTAAAACAAGTGACAAAAGATGGCGAACGCAAATTTTCTTATATATGTCCGTATAAGGACAAGACTCATGGTGAAAAATGCAGTGTTCCAAATGTTCCGGGAAATGACCTTGATGCGGTGGTATGTGAAGAATTATTTAAGTATGCAAAGCCAGATTCCCAGATAGGGGAAATGCTGAAAAGGCTAAAAAAAGACTTGGGTAATTCCGGTAATGATTTATTAAGTGAACAAGACCTTTTAAAACAGTCAATTGCTGAAAAAGAGAAAAAAATTGATAGTTTCATGGAGATTATTTCCCAATCCGAACATAGTCCTGAATTTATTGCACACATAGATGAAGAAGTTACGAGGCTTAGTAAAGAATGCAATGCATTAAGAAAAAAACTGGAGGATTACGGGAATGGAAAAAATAATATTAAAACTCAGGTTAACCAAATTGATTTGATAACATATGAATTGATGTCTTTTGAAAAAAATTTCAATGAATTATCCGTAAGGCAAAAACGGGAGTATTTGAAGATGCTCATTGAAAAAGTTGTTTGGGATGGGGAGAAAGCACATATTTTTCTCAGTGGCAACCATTGATCTGGAACAAATAAATGCCAAAAAATGGTTGCCGGAAATGGGGTTGTTTCCGCAAGAATACCATAGGAAAGTCTACACTTCTCTCATTAATTTCCGGGCTGCTCCTTCCAGAGAGCGGCTCGATTTTATTTGAAGGACAAAAAGATACGAAATTCCGGGATAAGATTGGCTATATGCTGCAAAAAGACCACTTGTTTGAGTGGCGGACCATATATAAAAATGTGATTCTGGGGTTGGAAATACAGAACAAACTGGATGAAAAGTCAAAAGAACGAGTAGAAAAAATGATTTTTGATTATGGCTTAAGCCGCTTCCGGGATGCGCGCCCCAGCGAACTTTCCGGCGGAATGCGCCAGAGGGCAGCGCTCATACGCACTTTAGCCTTAAATCCAGATCTACTGCTTTTGGACGAACCATTTTCAGCCCTTGATTTCCAGACAAGGCTGATGGTATGTGACGATGTGGCAAAAATACTGCGGCGGGAAGAAAAAACAGCATTGCTTGTGACACATGACCTGTCAGAGGCAGTCAGCATGGCAGACCGGATTATAGTGCTGACAAAGCGCCCCGCCAGAATCTGCGCCGTATTGCAGATCCAGTTTCCGGAGGGCTCTTTATCACCTCTGGAACGGAGAAATGCACCGGAATTTAAAGATTATTTCAATATGTTGTGGAAGGAGCTGAACAAGGATGGGTAACAGCAGAATTTCTTCCACACAAGAAGATTATTTAAGACAACTGAAACGTAAAAAGGACAGGATCAAGGTAATACAGATTTCCATTTTCCTTCTATTCCTTGGGATATGGGAAATCGCTGTCCGGTGTTCGTGGATCGACGGTTTTATATTCAGCAGTCCCAGCCGCATTTTGCATACTTTCCAATGCATGTGCGCAGATCACTCCATCTTTTTACATGTGGGCATCACACTGGCAGAGACACTGGTCAGTTTTTTTCTTGTAGTGATTTTTGGTATGGGTATCGCTATACTGCTCTGGTATAAAGAAGAATTGTCCCGCATTTTGGAACCCTACCTTGTAGTTTTAAACAGCCTGCCCAAATCAGCCCTTGCCCCCTTACTGATCGTATGGTTGGGTGCCAATATGAAATCCATTGTGGTAGCAGGAATTTCAGTAGCTATTTTCGGAACGATCTTAAACCTGTATGCAGGTTTCAAGGAAGTGGATCCGGATATGATCAAGCTGATCTATACATTGCGAGGAGATAAGAAAGACGTACTTTTGAAAGTAATCATTCCCGGCACATTGCCTTTGCAGCTCAGCGTCATGAAGGTCAACATCGGACTATGTCTGGTTGGCGTAGTCATTGGGGAGTTTATCGGCGCAAGGCAGGGACTGGGATATCTGATCATATACGGAAGTCAAGTATTGCAGCTCGATGGCATTTAGATA